>NZ_JAPCIZ010000125.1:0-6552 GCF_027707725.1 Aeromonas sp. QDB25
ATGTTCATAGAAAAACGCCCCAGGCCATCGAGACCCAGGGCGGTGAAGATATCAAAGACCCGTTTTCCGGTAAATCGCAATGCGGCTCCGCTTAAGTGAACAGCATTGCGGCAACTGCCGGGCGTTTTTCTTTGTGCAGAAGGGCGACGTACCCCTCATTACATGGCGGCGGCGCGCGCCTGATTCAGCCAGTCGTTCACCAGTGCCTCGTGGCCCTTGAGCCAGGCGTCGGCATGACGCTCCACGTCCGCCGGCTTGTTCTGCCCCTTGTTCATCAGGCCGTTCTGCACGTTGATGTCATTCAGCGGCAGCTTGACGATGGAGAAGAGCCTGGCGGCGGCCGGATTGGCCTCGGCAAACCGCTTGTTAGCAACGATGTGCATGGTGTTCACCGCAAAGCCGTAGTTCTTGCCGTTCGGCAAGCGGGTCTTGGCCGCATCCGGGGCGTCGGCGGGGACTTCCAGCCACACCACATCCTTGCCCGGCACCAGTTCGCTGCTGAGCCAGTAGGGGGTCCAGGTGTAATAGAGCACCGGCTTGCCGGCCTGGTAGCGAGCCAGGGTATCGGCGATCAGCGCCGCGTAGTTGCCCTGCTTGTGGGCCACCGTGGGGGTCAGACCAAAGGCGTCGAGGTGATGGTTGATCGCCCCCTCGCAGCCCCAGCCGGGGTTGCAACCGATGAGGTCGGCCTTGCCGTCGCCATCCCCGTCAAACAGCGCCGCCACCTCGGGATCCTTGAGCTGGCCCAGGTTGGTGATGCCGTATTGGGTCGCGGTCTTCTTGTCGATGAGGTACCCCTGGGCGGCACCGGCCACATAGGTGCCCTCACGGAAGAACACCTTGTCGCCCCCCGCCTGCTCGTACTTGTTGTCCTGCAGCGGCACCCAGTTGAACGCGAGGAAGGTGCCGTCTCCCTGGGCCACCGAGGCATAAGCCACGTTGTAGTCCACCTCCTGGGCGGGCTGGACATCGTAACCCAGACGCGCCATCAGCTTGCTCACCAGCAGGCTCTGGAAGGCCTCTTCCGGCAAGGAGCTCTGCAGGGGCTGAACGCGAACCCCCTCCCCCGGCAACTCGGCGCTGGCCATGGCGAGCGGGCTCAGCAGTTGGGTACTCAGCAGCAATGTGCCCAGGGTCAATCCTTTGGTGGTCTGTCTCATGCGTTTACTCCTTTGTAATCGATTTTCTTGTCACGACCGGCCAGGCGCAGCAGCAGGGCGGCGGGGCCGTGCTGATACCAGCGGCCGGTACGGGTGCGATCCGGTTGCCCCATCGCCTGGGTGAGGCGGTCGAGCACGATGGCCAGCAGCACGATGCCGAGGCCGCCGATGGAGGCGAGCCCCATGTCGAGCCGGCCGATGCCGCGCAGCACCATCTGGCCGAGGCCCCCCACCGCGATCATGGAGGCGATCACCACCATGGAGAGCGCCAGCATCAGGGTCTGGTTGACCCCGGCCATGATGGTGGGCATGGCGAGTGGCAGCTGTACCTTGAACAGCAACTGGGAGGGGCTGGCACCGAACGAGTGGGCCGCCTCCACCAGATCCGTGGGCACCTGGCGAATGCCCAGCATGGTGAGCCGGATCATGGGCGGCAGGGCGAAGATGACGGTCACCACCACCCCGGGCACGTTGCCGATGCCAAACAGCATCACGATGGGGATGAGGTAGACGAATGCCGGGGTGGTCTGCATGGCATCCAGCAGCGGCCGGGTCCAGGTGGAGAGCCGCTCGCTGCGGGCCAGCAGGATGCCGGTGGGCAACCCCAGCAGCACGCAGAAGAACAGCGAGGTCAGCACCAGGGACAGGGTCACCATGGCATCGGACCAGGCCCCGATGAGCCCGATCCCCACAAGAGATACGAGCGTGCCGAGCGCCATGCGGCCGTTCACCAGTTGCCAGGCAAGCAGGGCCAGGAGCCCCATCATCAGGGTGGAGGGCACCGTCTGCAGCAGATGGGTCATGGCGTTCAGGGTCAGCTCCACCGGTGCGCGGATCAGCTGGAACAGCGGCCGCAGGTTCTCCACCAGCCAACCGATGCCCCCTTCCACCCAGGTATCCAGCGGCACCAGCGCCTGCTGGAAAGGATCCAGCCAGTCGATGGCGGTTGTGGTGTCGGCGGCTTCGATCTGGTTCTGCCAGTCGGTGGCCTGGGTGTCGGTACTGCCCCAGGGATCGGACACCTCGGTGGACGCAGGCGCGCTCCAGGGGTCTGCCGCCACCTCATCGGCCCGCAGGGAAGGGCTCGCCAGCAGCACCAGGGCCAGCAGCCCGCTCAGCAAGAAATGGGGATTCATCAGCTTCATGCCGGGGTACTCCTGTCCAGGGTATTGAGCAGATTGGCCTTGGAGATGAGGCCGAGGTAAGTGCCATCCTCCTCGACCACGGGCACCTGACAGGGGGCGGCCGCCACCTGGCTGATCAGTTCATTGAGGGCTGTGTCCGCCAGAATGGCCTGGATGTCCGCCAGCAACGCCTGCTCCAGGCTGCCTTTGGCCCTGACCGCCTGACCGAGCGACTCCACCGAGACGACCCCGAGGAAGCGGCGGCTGCGATCCACCACGTAGCCGAACTCCCGCTCAAGCTCCTTGAGCTGGCGCAGGGCGTTGCCCGGCCCGTCGGTGGTGTGTTTCTTGATGAGGGGCACCTGCTTGCGGCTGGCCACATCGCGGGCGCTGAACACATGGGCCAGATCCACCCCGCGAAAGAAGGCGCGCACATAGTCGTTGGCGGGCTGGTTCAGGATCTCGTCCGGGGTGCCCACTTGCACCAGCTGGCCATCCTGCATGATGGCGATGCGATCGCCGATGCGCATCGCCTCGTCCAGATCGTGGGAGATAAAGACGATGGTGCGCTGCTGGCTGGCCTGCAGCTTGAGCAGCTCATCCTGCATCTCGGTGCGGATCAGGGGATCCAGCGCGGAGAAAGCTTCGTCCATCAGCAGGATGTCAGGGTCATTGGCAAGGGCCCGGGCCAGCCCGACCCGCTGCTTCATGCCGCCGGAGAGGGCATCCGGATAAGCCTCTATCCACTGCCCCAGCCCCACCTGATGGAGCGCCTGACGGGCACTCTGCTGGCGCTCCGCCAGCGGTACACCGGCCAGCTCCAGCCCGAAGGCGGTATTTTCCAGCACACTCAGGTGCGGCATCAGGGCGAAGGACTGGAATACCATGCTGATCTTCTTGCGGCGCACCCGGCGCAGTTCGCGCTCCGAGATGGCGGCGATGTCCTCGCCATCGATCAGCACCTGGCCGCGGGTCGGCTCGATCAGCCGGTTGAAAAGACGCACCAGGGTGGATTTGCCCGAACCGGAGAGGCCCATCACCACGAAGATCTCCCCTTCGTTGATGGCCAGATTGACATCCTGGACCCCCAGGGTCTGTCCGGTCTTTTTCAGGATACTGGCGCGATCATGCCCTTTCGCCAGCAGTTTGAACGCTTTATCCGGCTGATCGCCGAAGATTTTGTAGAGGGATTTGACCTCGAGTTTGACTGTCATATTGTCCTTTTTTCTTGGCCGACGCCTTGCCTGGCAAACCGTCGAACGTGAGCCAATTACTTTCAACACTAAGCAATCTCACACCCAAACAAAAGAACCAATTGAAGCCAATCTAGAAAACTTGAATTTAACTCATTGATTTTTATTAGTTATTTTTATTCATAAAAAACCATTAAATCACGATAAAAACGCCTATAACAGACAGGGCCGCCACAGTATCGATGCACTTACAGCATATTTCATTAATGATTAAAAGGCGTTAGCAGCAGGCTAAAAGAGAGGGTGGGGAGGATGACCCCCATCGGAGCGATAAATGGCCATTTAATTACATTACTAATCATTTTGATGCCGCGCACTCGGTATTGCTTCAGGCACCTTCAGCCATGCCGGTTCAACCCCCTTCTCTTTGCAGCAACAGGGCACAAAAAAGCCCCCGGCTGTCGCAAGGGGCTCTTCATGGCATCAGAGGGCTCAGCGCCGCTGCCAGGTCTCGAAACAGTAGGGGTGGGGATTCTTCTCGTCAGGCTGATGGGACTCGCGCTCGATGCAGGACCAGTCGCCCTCGTCAAAGGCCGGGAAGCGGGTATCCCCCTCCACCGCCAGATCGATGCGGGTCAGATAGAGCCTGTCGGCCCGTGGCAGCAGCTGGCCGTAGAGATGCCCCCCCCCGATCACCATCAGCTCCGCGACGTCACTATCCGCCAGCAGGGCCAGTGCGGCCTCCACCGAGTCGATAACCTCCACGCCGTCGGCCCGGTAGTCGGGGTTGCGGCTGATCACCAGATTGCGGCGCCCGGGCAGCGGTCGTCCGATGGACTCGAAGGTCTTGCGCCCCATCAACACCGGCTTGCCCAGGGTCACCCGCTTGAAGTGGGCCAGATCCGCCGGCAGATGCCAGGGCATCTGGTTGTCCAGGCCGATCACCCTGTCCTGGGCCATGGCGGCAATCATGGAAATCATCATGGGGTCAACCTCTCGCACCGTCGTCAGATAATGGGGCGGTTACGGTACACGACCAGAGACGGAATCGCCAAACCGAAACTCAGGGCCCCCACGATAAACAGCGCCTTGAGGCCGTTCTCCACTGCGCTCTGAAGCAGCTCCATGGTCACTCCGGAGATATTGAGCTCCACGATGGCGATCATGGTCTTGAACGCATAGCTGCCCGGGATCATGGGGATGATGGAGGCGACGCTGAACACCGGGCGCGGTGCCAGCAGGCGGCGCGACCAGTAGACACAGACAAAGCCGACCGTGGTCGCCGCTGCCAGGGTGGCCCACTCGATGGGCATGCTATAGTGGATGAGCAGGGTACGCAGGCTGTGGGCCAACGCGCCCCCCATGGCGCAATATTTGAGCATCCGTGGCGGCACGTTGAACAGCATGGCAAAGCCCACCGCCGGAATGGCCGACCAAAAGGCATCCTTGGCCAGCAGCCAGAGCAGTTCCATCATACCTTCCACCCCCAGATACCGGTCACCGACATGGCGAGAATGATCCCTATGGCTGCGCTGATGGTCAGCAGTGTCGCCGTGCCCCAGCGGGCCAGCCCCATGTTGAAGTAACCCTTCACCATGTCGGAGACCGCATTGATGAGCGGGAACCCCGGCACCAGCAGCAACACGCTGGCGGCCATAGCGAGATAGGGTTGTTCGCCCCAGCCGAAGAAAGTGGTGCTGGAGGCGAGCAGGGTGGCGATAAACCCGGTGGCGGCAAAGTTGATGAGGGCGCTGTGGTGATGGCGGGCAATGAGCTGGCGTACCCGCATGGCTACCGATGCCGAGCAGCAGGTCACCAGGAAGATGGGCCAGTCACCGCCAAACAGCAGGCTGAAGGCACCGCAGGAGAGCCCCACCATGGGCACCACCAGCCAGGGGTGATAGTGGAACGGCGTGATGGCCTCGAGGCGCTGACGTACCTCGCGCGCGCCGATAAGCGACTTCTCCGTCATGATGCAGATGCGCTGGATTTCGCACACCACCTGCATGTTGATGCCGTGCTCCCGCACCCGGCGGGTGGTGGTGACGCAACTGCCCTGGTAGAGACTGGTGAGGACGATGGCGCTGGAAGAGATGGCCATCTCGACGCTCTCCAGCCCGAGCGCCATGCCGAGCCGGACCGTGGTCTGCTCGATGATGCGGCTCTCCGCCCCAAACTGGGCCAGCATCTGGCCCGCCTTGACGATGATCCGGGTGATCTCCGTCTGCTGCTCTCGCGACAGCACCCTTCCTGGTGTGATGCTTCTCATGATCCCTTTGAGTCATAGCAAGATGAAATGTGTCTGGATATTACCCCAAAATAAATACACCTTCATCCATCTCTATCGGACTGCGGGCACTGGTCACTATTATTCAGCCGCCCGGGGAATATTTGCAGCAAATAAAAAACAATTCACCCAACTTGCTTAACAACTTGTTTGAGAAGGGGTGAAACAAATTAATAAATACCCTGTTTTTTTATATCTTGAACAGGGCCGTGAATTATTTCCGTTTCAGATAACTGGAAAACGCTATCACATTATCCGGCAGCGGGGGCTCTGCCATTTCCTGACAAGATTCGTTCTGCAGATCCAGAATGTGCTGGCGCATGGCGTAGACGGAGTCATGCATCATGTTGGCTATCCGGATGCAGCTGTCGAGGTTGTTTCTTGCCAGGCGGCGCTGACAGTCGATGCGAAATTGCAGACCTCGCAACCGACGTTGCCGCTCTGGCCCCACCTGGGCGATCAGGGTCTCTATCTGCTGGTGCAGCAGCGCGTCGAGTCGCTCCGGCTCGGCCAGCGCCCAGTACTTCAGGGTATCGAAATCAGGCAGCTCCATATACCCTCCTGGCCGGACCTCGCCCATGGAATGGAACGACGCCGGGCACATCACTATTTCACTGTCCCTAGGGAAGGTTATATAGGATGGTGGCGATTTTGGGTCATTCACCGCCGAGCCACAGGCTGTCTCTTGATCAGATCTTGATCCCCTGCGCCATCAGATCCTTGGCGGCAAGAAAGCCATCCAGTTTACTTTGCAGGGCTTCCCAACCTTCCCAGAGGGCGCCCCAGCT
>NZ_JAPCIZ010000126.1:0-6511 GCF_027707725.1 Aeromonas sp. QDB25
TATCTACACGACGGGGAGTCAGGCAACTATGGATGAACGAAATAGACAGATCGCTGAGATAGGTGCCTCACTGATTAAGCATTGGTAACTGTCAGACCAAGTTTACTCATATATACTTTAGATTGATTTAAAACTTCATTTTTAATTTAACTAGCTCCACCTTCAAACAAGGAATATCGTTGATGTCACTGTATCGCCGTCTAGTTCTGCTGTCTTGTCTCTCATGGCCGCTGGCTGGCTTTTCTGCCACCGCGCTGACCAACCTCGTCGCGGAACCATTCGCTAAACTCGAACAGGACTTTGGCGGCTCCATCGGTGTGTACGCGATGGATACCGGCTCAGGCGCAACTGTAAGTTACCGCGCTGAGGAGCGCTTCCCACTGTGCAGCTCATTCAAGGGCTTTCTTGCTGCCGCTGTGCTGGCTCGCAGCCAGCAGCAGGCCGGCTTGCTGGACACACCCATCCGTTACGGCAAAAATGCGCTGGTTCCGTGGTCACCCATCTCGGAAAAATATCTGACAACAGGCATGACGGTGGCGGAGCTGTCCGCGGCCGCCGTGCAATACAGTGATAACGCCGCCGCCAATTTGTTGCTGAAGGAGTTGGGCGGCCCGGCCGGGCTGACGGCCTTCATGCGCTCTATCGGCGATACCACGTTCCGTCTGGACCGCTGGGAGCTGGAGCTGAACTCCGCCATCCCAGGCGATGCGCGCGATACCTCATCGCCGCGCGCCGTGACGGAAAGCTTACAAAAACTGACACTGGGCTCTGCACTGGCTGCGCCGCAGCGGCAGCAGTTTGTTGATTGGCTAAAGGGAAACACGACCGGCAACCACCGCATCCGCGCGGCGGTGCCGGCAGACTGGGCAGTCGGAGACAAAACCGGAACCTGCGGAGTGTATGGCACGGCAAATGACTATGCCGTCGTCTGGCCCACTGGGCGCGCACCTATTGTGTTGGCCGTCTACACCCGGGCGCCTAACAAGGATGACAAGCACAGCGAGGCCGTCATCGCCGCTGCGGCTAGACTCGCGCTCGAGGGATTGGGCGTCAACGGGCAGTAAGGCTCTGAAAATCATCTATTGGCCCACCACCGCCGCCCTTGCGGGCGGCATGGATTACCAACCACTGTCACATTTAGGCTAGGAGTCTGCGCGGCAGAGCCGTGTGACCGGTTTTCTGTAGAGCACTGACGATGGCGGCGGCGCTCTCTGCAATTGGCAAGGCGTCGGCGCCAAGGATACCAATCTTGCGGCGCGCGGCGTGTTATGACGACTGGGGTGCATTTGAGCCGCCCCATTTAACCTTCGCCCTCACAGATACGCCATTCGCCTCAGATTTAGCGCCATGCAGACGAGCTTCCACTCGGCTTGCACCTTGTCCAGGCCCCTCATGCTGAACTGACGCAATCCCATCACCGCCTTGATCCAACCATTCGGAGCCTCCACGATCGACTTGCGCCGGCGGTAAGCTGCATCGCCTTGCTCCGTTTTCAATTTCGCCGCAATCGCCGCCGTATGCGGATGGGTCTTGGCATTGACCTTGGCATCTTCACGTCCCTCGCGGCCGAGGGCAACGATGACATCGCCGTGGTGATCGGCGACCTTTGCCAGAACAGCCTCACTACGGAATCCCGCATCCGCCAGCGTCTGGGCCGGCATTTCTCCGGTGTTGGCCTGAACTGCTGCCAGCATGCCCAGCAGCGCCTGACTGTCCGCGGCGCAGTTGGTCAACTCCGCCGCCACGATGATCTGGTGCTCGGCATCGACCGCTGTGTACCCGTTGTAGCTCTGCTCGGAGCCACCACCGGCGTGTTTCATGATCCGGCTGTCCGGATCGGTGAAGCTTTCCTGATCACGGTCATCCGGCACACCAAACTCGCGTTTGTACGAGCCACCGCCCTTGTCCGAGCCATCCGGATGGCGAGGCCGGCGGCCATCGTCTTCGCTGCGCCCCCGGGCCTGGTCCGCTTCACGCTGGCGCGCTTCCAGGCGCGCCTTTGCCGCCTGGATCGCCTCCAGGCGCTTCTCGCGGCGAGAAATCTCGGCAGGAATGTCCAGCTCCGGCTCGTTACGCTCCTGGTCGTCGGTAGCCTTGGCGCGATCAAGCAGCGCCTTGATCTCGCAATGCAATTCGTCCTCGGCCGGCTTCATGCGCTTATAGCTCATCGCCTTGTGGTCGCCATGTTTGGCGGCTTCGTATTCAGGTTCTTTAGAGAGATCCTTTAGATCGCCGTTCCTCACTACTGCCGGGAAGTCTCCCCAGGGAGCACGTTCGGCCTTATGTTCGGTCATGGTTTCAATCCCGGTCAGCGTCCCATATAGCCCCGAAACCTGCCAGGTGGGCCAAGATAGACCAGGCACCATAAGCAATAGGGCTAGGGTTGGTTTTGCTCACCCAACGCCTGAAGGTTCGGGTTCCCTTTCCGCTGCCTCTCTCACCAGGCAAACCAACGAGATCAGCGACATCAACGCCACTGAGAGGCTTACTAAGCCCTTTTCGTTGCCTAATCAGCTCCAACACCTCTTTGATTTCATCGGCGGTTGGAGCCTGCCAATCTTCAGCGAACGGCCTAAGCGTTTCAGGTCTAATCATGCGATAAATCCTCAAATAGCCCCGGTCAATGCCGGGGCTTTTTTATCAATGGGTAACGGTCGCGGCGGCCTCCCGATACGCCTTCAGTTCAATCAAGAGCAAGCCAAGCTCCCGCATCTTCATGCGCGGCATATGAACGGGGCGGCGGGCCGTCAGAGCGTCGCCAATGTGTTTTGCAAGTGATACAATATCCGTATTCATCGCGTTTATCCTCAAATTGACCGGTGAAAGCCCCTGTGATTGGTTGCAGCCATACCAGGGGCACCATTTCTTTTTCTACCTATGCACCTCCTTTAAGAGCCCCGGCCATCACCGGGGCTTTCTGTTGCTAGTCTATTGCGGCCAAGATGGCCTCTTTTTCGTCATGCTCACAAGCCCAATCCCGCAAGCTGTGATACAGCCTTGAAAACCGCTCCTGGTCAGCGCCTTCTGTGTGAAATGACAGATGGCTATAGAGGTAGAGGCAAGCGGTAATCCCGGCAGCATCGGCGCTCATTTGGCCACTAAAGTAGTTCATGGCCTCGATGTTCAGCATTTCATCACGACGCCCAGGAGCCATATAAAAGCCGCCGTTCGACAGCTCCCACATAAGCCAATAAGCCCCGCGATACTCGCGGCAGAGCCCTTTCATTTGCTGGTAAAGCATCGACTCGAAAACCACATAGAAACGGCCTACATAGCGGGGCATTGCAGCCATACGGCGAGGGGTGGCGACCAGGGAGCAGATCAGGGGATTAAGTTCTGTTTGCATCATCGGAGTTCTCCGGTATTGACCGTGGCGGGTGCCCGGCCTTCTGAGATATATAATAGGCCATTTTGGCCTATTGTGTCAAGCGGGTACAATAAAAAATAGGCCAAATCGGCCTACTTTTTTTCTCTCCAACTGAGCCACATTTTATTCAGCTCCAGGCTGCGGGCTGGCCAATCTGGCAGATTCACCGCATGGGCGCGGTAGTTGATCCGAGTATTCAGAGTGCAACGGGGAAAGGGGTTGGCCACCTTGCAGTAACGATAAAACAGACCGACGAGGCGAGCACCGTAACGATCACGCTCCCAGGTCAAAACGTTGTGCATATGCTCGCGGCGTTCGCGTATCCATTCTCGATAGAGTTGGTGAAAGGTGCGGTTAGCTGTGTGGATCATCGGAGTTCTCCGGTATTGACCGTGGCGGGTGCCCGGTCTTCTTAATTAAGATTATAGGCCAAAATGGCCTACTATGGCAAGAAAAAGCGCGCTCTACGTTAAAAAAATCACGTAGTCGCGGGGGATTGCCGCCAAGATTTCGCATAGCGTCGCCTGATTTCGTACGTACGAAATGGGCCACCTGGTCGAGCTGCTGCCGATGCCTGGTGAGTTGGCCACCTGGTTGATTTCCTTCTGGCGTCCAGATCTGAACTTGGCCACCCGGTCGAGCTGCTGCCGGTGCCTGGTAAGTTGGCCACCTGGTCGAACTGCTGCCGGATCTAAAGGTGGAATATTAAGCAGGTAGTGATAGACTGAGATCCAGCATGGCTATACGCCTGCTAACCCCTCAAAAGAAAGCAGCCTCTAGGGCTGCCATCCGTTACGAAATCTCACTCACTTTGAAATAGCCATCTAAACGGCTTTACACCTGGCCGCCTGAAGGGCAACCGCTGAGGCTTCGCCATTAGTAATAGGGGAGGGACTTGTCTCACTGTTTTGTTGAGGTGAAGGCTTGCCCAGGCGATACCATTTAGCCCGGCTCATGCCCATAGCTTCCCAGGGCTTTTGCCTGCTCAATGAGTTGGCTTCATAGGCTTCACGCTCAAGCTGGCCAGCGGCGCGGCGACGTTCTTCATCACGCAGTCTATCGCGCTCTCTGCGGCGCTTCTGAGCCTCGTCAGTGCTGATAATCGTCTTCAGTTGCTCTTGTTCTTGCTGTGAGATCTGGAATAGGTTGATCAGCGTGTCGTTTTTGGGCGTGTATAGCGGTGCAAACGACTTTCCGCCGAACTCGACACGTTCCCCAGCCTCATAGGATTTCGCCTTGCTGTAGAGCGTCATAAGCTCTTTGGAGCGGTAAGACCAACGAGTATCCAGCTCGGAGGAAAGAGCGGCGGCCTCATGGTACATCTGGGCGCTGTTTGTTGCCCCGGAGAGAAGGAGAAAGTTAAGACGCCAGAAAAGATGCCTCATTCGCTCGCCTTCGTTGATTCCACCTCTGAGCTGGCCCAACTTGCGTAGGTCTTCCAGGGGGAACCGCAGAATTCGGAAAAAATCGTACGCTAAGCTAAGGAAGGTCTGAAAAAGCCCCCGCTCGAGAAATGCATCCCAGCAACCATGCGGGTTACAGAGCGGTGATTTCGCGAAACATGGGCTTTTTCAGAGCTTCCTTAGCGTTACGATAAAGCTAGCATGGAAACGATAGGTGCAAGCAAGTTAAGGGTTGCATCGCGCATGTCAATCTAGGCTATACCCTAACTGGATGTCAGGCAAGGCCGCGCCGCTTCGTCAGAATAGAGTCATCTTTCGCATTTTTTTGACACATGCCCGCGAAGGTTATAGATTTCAGCCTGACAGAAACGGGGTTTGGGCGCAACGGAACAGAAAGTGCACATAAGCCGCCTTCAACCAAGGAGACATCGTGCAGGGGCACCGCATCGGCTACGTCCGGGTCAGCAGCTTCGACCAGAACCCGGAACGCCAACTGGAACAGACCCAGGTGAGCAAGGTGTTCACCGACAAGGCATCCGGCAAGGACACCCAGCGCCCCCAGCTCGAAGCGCTGCTGAGCTTCGTCCGCGAGGGCGACACGGTGGTGGTGCACAGCATGGATCGCCTGGCCCGCAACCTCGACGACCTGCGCCGCCTGGTGCAGAAGCTGACCCAGCGCGGCGTACGCATCGAGTTCTTGAAGGAGGGGCTGGTATTCACCGGCGAGGACTCGCCGATGGCCAACCTGATGCTGTCGGTAATGGGGGCCTTCGCTGAGTTCGAGCGCGCTCTGATCCGTGAGCGGCAGCGCGAGGGTATCGCCCTGGCCAAGCAGCGCGGCGCGTACCGGGGCCGCAAGAAGGCCCTGTCCGACGAGCAGACTGTTACCCTGCGGCAGCGGGCGGCGGCAGGTGAGCCCAAGGCGCAGCTCGCCCGCGAGTTCAACATCAGCCGCGAAACTCTCTACCAGTACCTCCGCACGGACGACTGACACATGCCGCGTCGCTTGATCCTCTCGGCCACGGAGCGGGACACCCTGCTTGCGCTGCCGGAAAGCCAGGATGACCTGATCCGCTACTACACCTTCAACGATTCCGACCTGTCACTGATCCGCCAGCGGCGCGGCGACGCCAACCGTCTGGGCTTTGCGGTGCAACTCTGCCTGCTGCGCTACCCCGGCTATGCGTTGGGCACTGACAGCGAGCTGCCCGAACCGGTCATCCTGTGGGTGGCCAAGCAAGTCCAGACCGATCCGGCGAGTTGGACGAAGTACGGCGAGCGCGATGTGACCCGTCGCGAGCACGCCCAGGAACTGCGCACCTACCTTCAACTGGCCCCGTTCGGCCTGTCCGACTTCCGCGCCCTGGTGCGCGAGCTGACCGAACTGGCCCAGCAGACCGACAAGGGCTTGCTGCTGGCCGGCCAGGCGCTGGAGAGCCTGCGGCAGAAGCGACGCATCCTGCCGGCGTTGAGCGTGATCGACCGGGCTTGCTCGGAGGCCATTGCACGGGCCAATCGGCGGGTCTACCGCGCCCTGGTCGAACCTCTCACCGACTCGCATCGGGCCAAGCTGGACGAGTTGCTTAAGCTCAAGGCCGGCAGCAGCATCACCTGGTTGACCTGGCTGCGGCAGGCACCGCTGAAACCCAACTCTCGGCACATGCTGGAACACATCGAGCGGCTGAAGACATTTCAGTTGGTGGACTTGCCCGAAGGCCTGGGCCGGCACATCCACCAGAAC
>NZ_JAPCIZ010000127.1:0-6484 GCF_027707725.1 Aeromonas sp. QDB25
GATTTAAAACTTCATTTTTAATTTAAAAGGATCTAGGTGAAGATCCTTTTTGATAATCTCATGACCAAAATCCCTTAACGTGAGTTTTCGTTCCACTGAGCGTCAGACCCCGTATAGTGTTTTGCAGTTTAGAGGAGATATCGCGATGCATACGCGGAAGGCAATAACGGAGGCGCTTCAAAAACTCGGAGTCCAAACCGGTGACCTCTTGATGGTGCATGCCTCACTTAAAGCGATTGGTCCGGTCGAAGGAGGAGCGGAGACGGTCGTTGCCGCGTTACGCTCCGCGGTTGGGCCGACTGGCACTGTGATGGGATACGCGTCGTGGGACCGATCACCCTACGAGGAGACTCTGAATGGCGCTCGGCTGGATGACGAAGCCCGCCGTACCTGGCTGCCGTTCGATCCCGCAACAGCCGGGACTTACCGTGGGTTCGGCCTGCTGAATCAATTTCTGGTTCAAGCCCCCGGCGCGCGGCGCAGCGCGCACCCCGATGCATCGATGGTCGCGGTTGGTCCGCTGGCTGAAACGCTGACGGAGCCTCACGAACTCGGTCACGCCTTGGGGGAAGGATCGCCCGTCGAGCGGTTCGTTCGCCTTGGCGGGAAGGCCCTGCTGTTGGGTGCGCCGCTAAACTCCGTTACCGCATTGCACTACGCCGAGGCGGTTGCCGATATCCCCAACAAACGGTGGGTGACGTATGAGATGCCGATGCTTGGAAGAGACGGTGAAGTCGCCTGGAAAACGGCATCGGATTACGATTCAAACGGCATTCTCGATTGCTTTGCTATCGAAGGAAAGCCGGATGCGGTTGAAACTATAGCAAATGCTTACGTGAAGCTCGGTCGCCATCGAGAAGGTGTCGTGGGCTTTGCTCAGTGCTACCTGTTCGACGCGCAGGACATCGTGACGTTCGGCGTCACCTATCTTGAGAAGCATTTCGGAACCACTCCGATCGTGCCTCCGCACGAGGCCGTCGAGCGCTCTTGCGAGCCTTCAGGTTAGAGGCCGTCGACAATGATAATCTGGATCAACGGACCTTTCGGCGCCGGAAAGACGACGCTCGCTAAGCGGCTGCGCGATCGGCGTTCCAAATCGCTGATCTTTGACCCCGAGGAAATCGGGTTCGTGGTGAAAGAAACGGTCCCCATGCCAGCGAGCGGAGACTATCAGGATCTCCCCTTGTGGAGGGGACTTACGATCGCGGCGGTCAGGGAGATTCGAAGGAATTACTCGCAGGACATCATCATCCCAATGACGCTCGTGCACCCGGACTATCTGACTGAGATACTCGACGGGGTAAGGCGGATCGACGATCAGCTGCTGCACATCTTTCTGACGCTCAACGAGGACCTATTGCGTCACCGGATCGCGAACCAGACCATGCATCCTGACCCGAATCGAAATGCGGAGATTCGAGAGTGGCGATTAGCGAATGTCGCCCGATGCTTGGCCGCAAGGGAACGGCTTCCATGCACAACCCGTGTTCTCGATAGTGGTGCACACACCAGCGATGAACTCGCAGCGATGGTGCTCGACGGAATCGATGGGCGCACCTGATCGCCTTCGACGCCTGCGCAAAGCGTAGCGCGAGGGTGGCGGGCTCACGACCAAACGCCCAGAGGTCGATCATCGCAGGGATGTTTGGCTTTGTGGTGCGGACGACGGGACTCGAACCCGTACTCTCACAGAGAAGCAGATTTTCGTACCACCTCGACTTTCGCCGCCGTCTGATGACGTTCGTGGTCTGGACTGTCCCTTCGCCATTGCCCGAAGGCTTTAGGCGCCGCCCGTCCAGTCTCTACACCTTCCCCCGAAGGGGCTTGGCTCGGGATTGGCTTAGGGTATTGCCCGTTAGCGTTCCCCGACTTTGAGCGGTTCTACTCCGCGGATTTCCCCGCGGGCACTCCAATTTTAAAGTCTGCTGCGTCTACCGATTTCGCCACGTCCGCCTTTTTTCGCCGTTCCTAGCGCTCGTGCGATGCACCTATGTTGCACCTAGCGCCGAATCGTTCTTCGTCATCCTGAAAAACCACGTCTCCTAAAGCCTTGCATAGCTTATCTTTTCTCCACCACGAACTTTTTTGTGGGATGGTAGAAAAAAAGACTTTTTAAGTCCGCTGGCTTGCCAGGCCTTGTTAGCTTGTACGGTCATGGTTATCGGGTAAAGAATATTGACGGCATCGCTGGTGTCGGTGGCTGAAAAGCCGGCTCCCATCAGGGCAATAGCCATTTCAGATGCAGGCGTACAGGGCAATGGTCAACAGCTACAGCCTGTCTGACGATTCCGGCGTCATGGCTGCGGCGGCTATCACGCATTTTTTGTTCGGTCAGGCGGTGTTTTCGTACCTCAATGGTTGGAGCGTGTTGATCGGACCTGGTACAGGTTTGGACAGCACGGGCTGCAAATACGCAAGGGATTTAATGGGCCTGGTGGCGTTCACGGCTTTTATCGTGACGTTTCTGTTCAGGGGCTACTCATAATCTCGTGGCTCGGCGGTTCCCGGCACACCATGACAGTAAGGAAGGACCCTGTGTCTCAACTCTCCCAGCTTCGAAGCCCCGCCGCCGTGCAGGCTGCCATCGATGAGTTCGTGCAACTGGGCCGCACGAAATTCCTGGCGCGCCACGGCTACGGCAAGTCCCGCGACTTCCTGGTACGTGATCCGAAGACCGGCACCGATTGCGATTCCAAGGCCATCGCCGGTGTGGCCTTCGGCAAGCAATTTCCCGAGCAGGGCCCGCTCACTGCTGACAGCTTCTCCGGTGGCGAGACGACCGTCGTTCCGGCGCTGACGCGGCTCGGGTTTCGCATCATTCGCATCGGCGAAGACTGGTCCGAAGAAGAGGTCCTGGCCACGGTCGAAGACTATTTCGACATGCTGCGTGCCGAGGCGGCTGGGGAGCCGTACCACAAGTCCGAGCACAACCAGGCACTGCGCCAACTGCTGAACGGTCGCAGCAAGTCTTCAGTCGAGCTCAAGCACCAGAACATTAGCGCCGTACTCGATGCCCTGGGCCTGCCCTATATCAACGGCTACAAGCCACGCGGCAACAGCCAACTGCTGCTGCGTAAATCCGTACACGCCTACGTTCTGGAACATCAGCAGACGGTCGGCGCTCTTGTCGATGCCCTGGAGGAGGTAAAACTTCCGGGTGACAAAACCTACCGAGCGGCTTTGGTAGAACCACCCGCCCGTGAAGTGCTTGTGCGTACCCCGGCATCTCTACGGCAACGCCTACCGCGAAAGTTCGATTATGCCGCTCGCGATGAAGCCAACCGCAAGCTGGGCCGGGCAGGGGAGCAGTGGGTGATTGGCTACGAACAGCAACGCCTGACCGAGCTCGGCCACCCAGAGCTTTTTCAGCGGCTGGATTGGGTGTCCGACACCCAGGGAGACGGTGCGGGGTTCGACATCCTGTCGTTCGAAGAGGACGCCCATGAGCGCTTCATCGAGGTGAAAACCACCAATGGCGGGGTAGGCTCGTCTTTCTTGGTCAGCCACAACGAACTCGAATTCTCCAAGGAGGCGGGCGATCAATTCCATCTGTATCGCGTGTTCCAGTTTCGGGACGGTCCGCGCCTGTTCACGCTACCCGGCGACCTCAGCCAACATGTGCATCTCAAGCCGACGGACTACCGGGCGAGTTTCCGGAGTTTGGTGGGGTAAAGGCAGGGTTCTGTTGAGCCGAATGGCTGTGTGCGGCCGATTCTGTTGAAAAAGTAGCGGCCTCCCCATGCCGTTGGCAAAATTGCTTTGTCAGCGAGCGTGGGGGCGAACAGCATGATGGGACAGTTACCGGGAGGACAGCAGCGCCTGTTCTACTCGTTCAATCTGGAAGATCACGTCCCGGCCCAACATCTCCTGCGCAGCATCGACCAGTGCTTGGATCTCAGTGATCTACGTGCCTACCTGGCAGATTTCTATAGCCCCATCGGGCGTCCCTCGATTGACCCGGAGTTGATGGTGCGCATGCTGGTCGTCGGCTACTGCTATGGCATTCGTTCCGAGCGGCGATTGTGCGAAGAGGTGCACCTGAACCTGGCCTATCGCTGGTTCTGCCGGTTGGGTCTGGAAGACGAAGTCCCCAATCACTCGACCTTCTCGAAGAATCGCCATGGGCGTTTTCGTGACAGCGATCTATTCCGCTGGTTATTCAATGAGGTGCTGCGGCGCTGCATGGCAGCCGGCCTAGTCAAGGGTGAAGGTTTCGCCGTCGACGCCAGCATCATTAAGGCGGATGCCAGCCGGCAACGTGGGGTGGCGGGAGATGAGGTCGATTGGAACGATCCAAAGCTCAGCAGCCGCGCAGTGCGCGAGTACCTCGAAGCCCTTGATGAAGAGGCGCTGGCTGAGGCTCTTCCCAAGAAAATTTCGCTCACTGATCCTCAGTCCCGTTGGACAGCAGCGCCAGGTGGCCCGGCCTTTTTTGCCTACTCCACGAATTACCTGATCGACACTGAGCACGGTGTGATCATGGACGTGGAAGCTACCCCGGCGCACCGTACCGCCGAAGTCGATTCGACTAGGACGATGGTCGAGCGTGTCGAGGCGCAGTTCGATCTCACACCGGAACGCCTTATCGGCGATACCGCTTATGGCACCGCCCCGATGCTGGCCTGGATGGTCGAAGAAAAGGACATCGAACCGCATGTGCCGGTGTGGGACAAGACCGAGCGCAAGGACGACAGCCTCTCCAGTAACGACTTTCACTGGAGTCAGGACGCCAATGAATATCGCTGCCCAGCCGGCAAACCGCTACGCAGTGAATGGCGCGCCTTCACCCAGCAAAGGTCGCGGGTAACTAAGGCCAAAACCGTCATTTACCGCTCCAGCCAAACCGACTGCGCCACCTGCCCGTTGAAAGCGAAATGCTGCCCCAACACGCCGAATCGGAAGATCGTCCGCAGCATCCATGAGGCTGCCCGCGACGTGGCTCGACGCATCGCCAAGACACCGGAGTACCTCGTCTCTCGCTGCGAACGAAAGAAGGTGGAGATGCTTTTCGCCCACCTCAAACGGATCATGAAACTCGACCGTTTACGACTGCGTGGCCTAACGGGTGCCACTGACGAATTCACCTTGGCTGCGATGGTGCAGAACCTGCGCCGCATGGCCAAGCTTTTGCCTCAAGGGCCACCGCTGACGGGATAGGTATGCCTGCTACGAGCAGAAACCCTCAAATTAACCCTTAAACCTGAGCAAGGACGCTCAGTGAAACGCCGGAAGGCAACTTGAAGTGGCTTGCAGCCACTTCGACAGCAGGCACACCTGATCGGCAGGCTGCCGCTAAAGCTACTTTTTCAACAGAATCGGCCGATTTGTGCCGGTCGTCAAGGACCGCTTCGGATCACTCTCAACCGGATCGCGGGCCAGCTGATTTGCTAAAACCCGCGCCAAACTCAACGAAGGATTTCGCATGATCCGTTTTTTTTGGCGATCACGCTCGGCCTGATGGTTGGCTGCTCGTCGAGTTCAAGTTCGATCTGATCAGTGAGCGGTAGCGCAAGTGGATCGCCTCAGCCAAGCAGCGTTGTTGCCGGCGGCCGGAAGAAAGCCTTGAACTAGTAGCGGAAAGGATGAAACTTTATTTTTACGATTCTCAGCATTTTCCAAGGTTGAGCGAAAATTAGGATGATACTTTAATGATTCCGGCCTCCATCCCCACAAAACGCTTGCAGATGGCAGAATTGAAATAAGTCATTGTTTTAAATGGATTTTTGCAGGAATTGCTACGTTGCAGGGTCCTGTAGTTAGGATGACACTTTATTTTCCTCCCACAGGCCTCGTGATACGCCTATTTTTATAGGTTAATGTCATGATAATAATGGTTTCTTAGACGTCAGGTGGCACTTTTCGGGGAAATGTGCGCGGAACCCCTATTTGTTTATTTTTCTAAATACATTCAAATATGTATCCGCTCATGAGACAATAACCCTGGTAAATGCTTCAATAATATTGAAAAAGGAAGAGTATGAGTATTCAACATTTTCGTGTCGCCCTTATTCCCTTTTTTGCGGCATTTTGCCTTCCTGTTTTTGCTCACCCAGAAACGCTGGTGAAAGTAAAAGATGCTGAAGATCAGTTGGGTGCACGAGTGGGTTACATCGAACTGGATCTCAACAGCGGTAAGATCCTTGAGAGTTTTCGCCCCGAAGAACGTTTTCCAATGATGAGCACTTTTAAAGTTCTGCTATGTGGTGCGGTATTATCCCGTGTTGACGCCGGGCAAGAGCAACTCGGTCGCCGCATACACTATTCTCAGAATGACTTGGTTGAGTACTCACCAGTCACAGAAAAGCATCTTACGGATGGCATGACAGTAAGAGAATTATGCAGTGCTGCCATAACCATGAGTGATAACACTGCTGCCAACTTACTTCTGACAACGATCGGAGGACCGAAGGAGCTAACCGCTTTTTTGCACAACATGGGGGATCATGTAACTCGCCTTGATCGTTGGGAACCGGAGCTGAATGAA
>NZ_JAPCIZ010000128.1:0-2461 GCF_027707725.1 Aeromonas sp. QDB25
ACACCGGCGAGCCCATCAATGTGCCATCTGTACTTTTTACTAAGGAGCTGTCGTGGAAGTACCCGGTGGTGCCCAAGTTGATGTTGTAGTTCCACGGGACCACGCACTGGGTTTCCCCAGCCGGAATGGTGCAACCGGCAAGGTGATAAACCTTCTGATCGTAAGGTCTGACCCCTACCGTTGCCCGCCAGCTGCTGATGGTGATGGGGAGTGAGGTGTTCGTAATATCGCGAGCCTTGGAGCCCCAGCCGATGTCGCTGTAGAGGTATTCCATGGTCGGTGCGGTGGGTGATGCTGGAACGCCAGCACCCAGCTTGAGGTTGTAGCCGATAGTGCCGCCACCCCAGCTACCGAAGTTGACCCAGCGCACGTAGTTCCCGTCGGTAAAGCCGTAGGGCAAGGTGACAATCAGATAGACGTCAGTGCCATCTTCCCCTGCTTTGCTGAGCGTACCCGCGCCGTTGGTGAGATAGATACCCGACTGGATATAGTCCTTGTAGTTGGTCTTTGGGACTTTGTACGCGAGCTTGATCGGGTTGGTGTTAACGTTCATCCCGGCCACATACGGGTCAAACTTATCCAAGCCCGGTCCGAGCACGTTGCTGGAGTTGGGGTTGTAGACACCAAAGGGCTCCGATGGGGCGTTTACCGTGTTGTCCCAACGTGCTTTCTGAATGGGCGAGCGATAGATGTTCCCTGCACCGTCCGTAGCCACGAATTGCACGCCAAACTGTTCGTCCAGGTTCGAGGTGGGGAACGACGATTCCAACGGATAGGAAAGCGAGGACGAGGCCGATTCATAAGTGCGAGCCAGATTCTTATAAACGGTGCCGTTTTCCCGATAGACGAGGAAGCTCCCGCTGGCTATGCCGGAGGGATCCGTGAGGTTGGGCAGTACGATGTTGGGGGTATCTGACCCACCGGTTCCCAACAGCCACTCCGTGCCTGAGTTCACCTGCCCGTAGCCCGACGCATTGACGGTCATCGCGTTGGCGGTGGGCGGGGTGGTGTCGACGTTGAAGGTGTAGGAGTTGGTCGATACCTGCACGCCGGTGATGTCGTAGACGGTTGAGCGCAGCACATAGTTGCCATCGCTCGCCGGTTTGTTGACCGTGAACTTCACTCCGTAGAAATCTGTGCCCGACGCGGTGATCCGGTTGGCCACGGTGATGATGCCCGAGGTCTCGGTCTGCACCACGGCAGCCCCTTTGAGTAGTTCCAGCTTCACCTTGCGATCGAGGCCCGCGATCGTGGTGACCACGATATTGCTGTTGGCACTGTACCAGGTAGCGGTCGGCGTCTTGACCTGCAGGGCCCCGTTGCTGTCCGTGTAGGACATCTCGAAGATCTGTGCCGAAGCTGCCGAGGTCATACCCAGCAGGGTGAGTGCAATGGCAATTTTATTGAGCTTTAGCATTGTGAAATTCACTCCCTGAAGGCCCTCAGTTCACGGTTAACTGGGGAATGTCGATCATGAAGTTGGCCTTACCGGTCACACCGGATGTGACTGGCCATACCGGCAACTTCGCAGACCCCTGCACATCAAGAGGGATCACGACGTCCTTGGTCTCGCCGGGTTGCACTGGCTGTCCGTTGAACATCACCCCGAACGCGGCATCGCTTCGCAGGGTGATATACCCCGCTTGCGGCCCCCGGCTTTGGGTGCCGCCATCGGTCATGGCACCCTTGAATACCACCATCCCCAGCGGTTGATCGTGCCTGTCCGAGAACGACTTCGAGACCGCAAACACACTGACGGGGTTGGCCACGGCCAAGTTCTGCTGTGCCAGCGAGAAGGTCTTGCTCAGCGAACGCTTGTTGCCCTGAGCATCCATCGCATCCACCTTGAGGGTGTATTCTTCACCGGGTTCGAGCGTTGGGAACATGCGCGGCACTTCTGGCTGCCAACCGTCTTCGAGCTTGGAGTAGCCCAAGTCGAGCGCATCGTTGATGGGGCCACCCACCAGCGTCATGCGGATGATTTGCGGATTGGGGTCGACCGTGTCCGAGATCTGAACCCGAAGATCCTTGATGGTTTCGACGCCAGTAGGAACAGCGCCGCCTTTGTAAGTCATTGCGAGAGTGGGAGCTGTACGGTCGGAGACAAAATGGAAGAGGTCCAATTTGGTGGTCGGGCCAAATGTCTCCTTCGCTACCACGGCGAGGTCATAGGTCGTCTCTGGCAGGGTGGCCAGGTCATATTGATAGGTGAAATCGCCGCCGCTTTGCGCAATTTTGCCGCCAGTTGGAGTCACCTTCACACCATTGCTCTCCAGGGTGAGCGAGCTCAGCGTGATCCGACCATTGTACCCAGGCACTTTGACGAGCAATTTGAGGATCTTGGTACTGTCGTCGTACTCCGGTGTGATTTGCGGGTAGTAATAATCGTTCCAGTACGTGTCAGCCCAGCCGGGATTCGACCATAGGGTTCCGCCGGGGTTTTTCAGGCTTGCCTGATCAT
>NZ_JAPCIZ010000128.1:2471-6286 GCF_027707725.1 Aeromonas sp. QDB25
GCCGGAATGACGCAGGTTGCACTACGATGGGTAAACGTCTGGTCGTAGGTACGGGCCTGTGCGGTAACCCGGTAACCGGTGATGGTAACCGGCAGCAGGTCGTTCGGAATGTTACGTGCCCAACTGGACCAGCCTATGTCGCTGAACTCGTAATGCACGGAGGACATTGAGGGGGTGACTGGGGCAGAGGCATCCTGAACAAGGTTGTAAACGAAATAGCCATAACCCCACTGCCCAAACGTGGTCCAGCGTATGGTGTTGATGTCCTTGAGGCCAAAGGGCGCGGTCATGGTGATGTAGACGTAGTTCGCGTCCTCGCCCACTTTGATGTTCTCACCGCCTCCATTGAGGAGTCGGGTGCCCCACTCGTAGTACCCACCGTAATCGCTAACCGGGATCCGGTAGGCCAGTCGGATAGGGTTGGTCTTAACCGTCATGCCAGACACATACGGAACGAATCCAGTAAGCCCCGGACCAAGCACGTTGCTAGAGGCAGGGTCGTAGACACCGAACGGCTGGGACGGGGTACCCAGCATGTTGTCATAGCGCACGCCCTGACGCGGACTGATAAAGACGTTGCCCGCATTGTCGGTAACGTTGAAGCCGATCTGGAAAACTTCCTGCAAATTCGTGGAGGGAAAGCTGTCCTCCATGGCGTAGGTGAACGAGTTGGTGGCGGGGGTAAACGGTACATCCACGCTCTTGTAGATCGT
The DNA here is from genome assembly GCF_027707725.1 of Aeromonas sp. QDB25. Taxonomy (NCBI): domain Bacteria; kingdom Pseudomonadati; phylum Pseudomonadota; class Gammaproteobacteria; order Aeromonadales; family Aeromonadaceae; genus Aeromonas; species Aeromonas sp. QDB25. Next base: position 3,185 of record NZ_JAPCIZ010000128.1, read on the forward strand.
CCCATCCTGGCGATAAACGATGTATTTGCCGCTGGCGATGCCACTGCTATCAAGCACTGAGTTGAGGAAGAAGTATTCGTAGCCCGAGTTGCCCAGGCCCAGTTTCCACTCAGCACCGGTCGTAACCTGGCTATAGCCGCTGTTTTGGGCATAGATCGGGGCGGCCGTTGGGGCAGCTGTATCCACGTTGAAGGTGTAACTGTTGTTCGATACGGGGTTGCCGTTGATGTCGAGCACAGTCGTACGCAGGGTGTAGTTGCCGTCTGCGGGCGGGGTGAGATTGAACTTCACTCCGTAGAACTCACTGGCATCAGAAGCCACGATCCGGTTGGCCAGCGTGATCAGGGGCGAGGTCTGGGTCTCAACAACATTCGTCCCCTTGATGATCTCCAGTTTGACCTTACGATCCAGCCCGCTGATGGTGGTCACCACCAGTTGTGATGCCGGGTTGTACCAGGTGGCGGTGGGTTTCCTAACCTTCATCGCCCCCAGAGTGTCCACGAAGGACATCTCATAGACCTGTGCCGAAGCTACCGAGGTCATACCCAACAGGGTGAGCGCTAGGGCTATCTTATTGAGTCTTCTCATCGGGCTTGCCCACTCCATGCTCATTAACTCAGTTCACCGTCAGCTGCGGGATGTCTATCAGGTAATTGGCCCTGCCAGTCACACCGGGATCGGCAGGCCAAACCGGAATGGCTGCATTGCCGCTGACATCGAGCGGGATCACGACTTCCTTGGTTTCACCGGGGGCGACGCGGTCACCGTTGAACATCACGGAAAATTGCGAGTCGCGGCGCAGGGTAAAGAATGCCGCCTGAATAACCCGGCTTTGGGTGCCGACATCAGTCAGTGCGCCTTTGAAGGTGACCTGAGCTAGGGGGCGATTGTGCGAATCGAGCAGTGACTTGGCGACCGCCAGCACATTCTGTGACGGGGCCACCACCACGTTTTGCGGACTCAGGCTGAAGGTCTTGCTGAGGGTGGTCTTGTTGCCCTGATCGTCTTTGGCCTGCACCTTGAGCGTGTAGTCCTGCCCTGCCTCAATCGTCGGGAACATGCGGGGCACTTCCGGCTGATAGCCGTCAGCGACCTTCGAGTAACCCAGTTCGAGGTTGTCGTTGATGGGGCCCCCGGTCAGGCTCATGAAGGTGATCACCGGGTCGTGGTCATGGTTGTCCGTGACGGACACGCGCAGGGTTTTCAGGGTTTCTACCTGGCTCATCGACCCGGCCGTGTTGGTGATTGTGATCACCGGCGGGGTTGGATCGAGCACCAGATTGGAGATGGTCATTGAGGTTGCATTACCATCAATGTCCGTGGCAGTCCCGGTGATGGAGTAGTCACCATCGGGCAGGCTTGCCGCGTTGAACTCGGCGTACTTGTTCTTGTAGGTGTCGTCTCGGCTCAGGATCATCGGGACGGTGATCACCTGATTCTGGCTGTTGGTCGCTTTGACGACGAAACTCCGGGTATCCCACATCCCGATCTGGGAGTTATCCAACCGGTCATTGTCGGTTACCCGCATGATGAATTTACGGGTATCGGGCTGGTAGCTGAACTCGTCCATCACAGGCGGGTTGAAGTCCCACCAGGTATAGAGGTAGCCGCCAAAGGCGTTGAGCACCGTGTTGTCTGCATTTTTGACGTACATGCCTGGAGTGGCGTATCCCCTGCCTACCGAGTTGCTGATGTTGGTGTTGAGGGTGCAATCGGTGCTGCCCACCGGAATCTGGCATGTGATGCTGTTATACGACGCAGTCTGCGGATAGGGTCTGGCTTCCACAAACACTTGAATGCGATCAATGGTGTAGGGCTTGTTGAAGCGCACCTGGTTTGACGCAACCATGGGCTGCCCAGTGACGCCATAGGAAAAACTCTTCACTTTGGGTGCTGGCCCGGCACTGCCCTGCAGCTTCACGACATCAAGCGCGGGGGCGTTGAAGTCGGTATACAGCCCGGATAGCGTGGTGAGTCGCCAGTATTTGGAGTTGTTCTGCGGGACCACGGCGGTGTATTCCATATACCCCGTGGTTGCATCGGTGTAATGGGTGTTTTGGACGTAGCCGTAGTTCGTCCCGTTGTAGGCCACAAGACCGGTTTTGGGGATGTTGTAGCGGAATTTAACTGGGTTTTCGTAGCTCACCGAGTTGGCCAGTGGCATCCAAATGCCGTCGACCGAGTTCCAGACCTCTATCGAGTAGGGAGGTTTAACGGAGTCGATGTAGCTCAGATTCTCGAACTTGCTAAAGTTGCCTGCATAGTCCTTGAGGGAGAGGCCAATGGTGTAGCGACCCTGCACCGGGGCTACGTTAGTGGCTGCCGCAAAGCTCGTTTTCACGTTCCAGACAACCGGCGATGTCGCACTGAATGTCGTCGCCTTCTCACGCCGGGTACCACCGGCATCGATGGTGTAGTAGGTCGCAGATTCAATCCCGCTGGCATCGGTGAGCCCACCGAGGGTGATGGAGTTACCCGCCGAGTCAGCCCCGAACACATTCATCGATCCACCGGTACCGCTTGAGTTGCTGAACACAAAGCTGTTGGTAGTTGTGGGCCCGCTGGTATCAACGTTGAAGGTGTAATCGGTCGAGGTGACCACCACCCCTTTTATGTCGAGCACGGTGGAGCGCAGGATGTAGTTGCCCTCAGCAGGAGTGCTCAGCGAGAACTTGATCCCATAGAACTCCTTGCCGTCGCTGGCCACAATCCGGTTGGCCAGGGTAATGAGCGCTGAGGTTTGGGTCTCAACGACCGTCGTGCCCTTGAGCAATTCCAGCTTGATCTTGCGGTCCAGCCCAGAGATTGCGGTCACCGAGACGGAACCCGTTGGGTTGTACCAGGTGAGTGATGGGCTCTTCACGACGGTCGCGTTGTTGCTGTCCACGAAGGACATCTCATAGACCTGTGCCGAGGCCACCGAGGTCATCCCCAGCAGGGCGAGTACTATGGCTATTTTATTGAGTTTTAGCATTGTGAAATCTCCGCCCTGAGCCATCAGTTCACGGTTAACTGGGGGATGTCGATCATGAAATTCGCCTTCCCAGTCACGCCTGATGTGGCTGGCCAAACCGGCAACTTGGCGGACCACTGCACATCGAG
>NZ_JAPCIZ010000129.1:0-6261 GCF_027707725.1 Aeromonas sp. QDB25
ATGTTCATAGAAAAACGCCCCAGGCCATCGAGACCCAGGGCGGTGAAGATATCAAAGACCCGTTTTCCGGTAAATCGCAATGCGGCTCCGCTTAAGTGAACAGCATTGCGCTTGATGCGGGGTATTTTTTTGTCTGCATGAACCAGCGGCGACGCCGCTCTCCCCTGAGGGATGACTCAGGGAGTGATGGCCTGGGCCGCAAAGCGCGCCAGAATGGGGTTGTGGTCAGAGGCATCGGTAGCCGGTGAACTCACCTCCACCAGATCCAGATTGCGATAGTAGAGGTGATCCAGCGGGCGGCCAAAAGCGGTGCGACGCAGATCAGGCACAGGTATGGCCTCCTGCAGGCCAAGCTCGCCCACCAGCTTGTTCAACCAGAACGCTCGCTTGTCGCTCCAGGTGTTGAAATCGCCGCCCAGGATGACCGGCCCCTGGTGGCGATGGATCAACGCAGTCAGATCGTTGAGCTGCTCGCGGAAGGTCGCCATGCCCAGTTCGAAATTGACCGCATGGAGATTCACCACCAGCACGCCGTCAGGATCCCCCTGCAAGGGATAGAGACTGACCAGACCTGACTTGGGGATACGCAGCAGGGGTTCGGGGGAACGGACGCCACAGACAAACGCCTGCGGCGTTTTCGCCACCGTCATCACGCCAAAGGAGACACCTCCCTGGGTGAAGGCCTGCAACTGCTGCCACTGGAAATCCCCTCTCTTCAGCCAGTCCAGCATCTCGGGCCGGGTCGCCGACTCTTGCAGCAGCACCAGATCCTGGGACTTGGCATACTCATCCAGCCCTTCCCGCCAGTTCTTGCGTTGTCCCTTGTAGAGGTTCCAGACGGTGATGCCAAACTCCCTCGGCAAGGCCGTGGAGGCGAGCGCCACCAGAGGTGGTCTGTCACAGCTTGCGCCAGGTATGATACCTGCCGCAGTCACCAGATGATCTTGATCCGGTACCTCGAAGCAACCGACCAGCCCCAACGTCAGCAGGGACGTTCCCAGAATCCGATAACTATTTTTCATTGGCTAACAATCACCTGCCTCTGCAAGACGACATGGCCCTCACACAGGCCACGGTCGCCGACTAGTCTCATTATTCGTGTCCGGCCCGACTCATCCAGAAGGAATTCAACGATGGCGAGACAGCACCAGTACCGCGTGACATTTTACGATCAACAGGGAACCTGTCATCAAGTGGAGCTTTCCACCGTCTATCAAATCAGGCGGGATCCCCAATGTGATCTCTGTCTGTTCGACACCCGGCAGTGCGTGGGGTCGGAAGAGATGCTGGAGCGCATGATACGGCAAAAAACCGGGCTTGAGCAGGAAATATCCATCATCAATGCCCGGCTCATCTGAGCAGACTCAGACCGGCACGGGGCGGGATTTGCCCTGATCGTCGATGGCCACATAGGTGAAGACGCCCTCGGTCACGCAGTACCGCTGGGCTTCGTTCTCCCGCAATACCGGCTTGACCCAGACCTCCAGTTTGAGTCGCATGGAGCTGCGACCAATCTTGAGGCAGCGACCGTAACAGCACACCACGTCACCCACCTTGACCGGGCTGTGGAAGGTCATCCCCTCCACCGAGACGGTACAGATGCGCCCTTTTGCCAGCTCCTTGGCCATGATGCCCCCACCTATATCCATCTGGGACATGATCCACCCGCCGAAGATATCGCCATTGGGGTTGGTATCGGCTGGCATTGCCAGGGTTCTCAGCAACAGCTCCCCATCGGGGTGGCGCTTGGTCTCTTCCATCATTACCGCTCTCTTTATCATGGATGGCGGCATGATAGGGGGCGATCCCCCCCTTGGCAAACCTCAATTGTCCCGGAGCGCGCGCCGTATCTGGTTTGCACGCCAGATGACCGACTCCGGGGCCCGGATGGCGACGACCCGTTCAGCCCTTCAAGGCCGCACCGTCCGCAAACCAGTGGGCCGGATCCGGCCAGCGATAGACGAAACCAAGCTGCTGGCAGATGCGCTGACCTTCGATGGGAGCAAACTCCCCCGCCGGCTCGACGAACTGCGGCGGCACCAGCCCGAGCAGGCGGCTCGCGAAGGGGTAGAGCTGCTCCCGGCGTGGGTGAACGGGGGCACTCAGATTGTAGGCATCCCCATCCTGCCCCCGGGCCAGCATCAACTCACAGGCGGCCACCACGTCGTCCAGATGCACCAGGTTCACAGCCTGGCCTCCCCCGGCCAGCGTCTTGCCCGCCAGAAAACGGCCGGGGTGACGGTCAGGACCATAGAGTCCGGCCGGGCGCAAGATCATGGCGCAGTCAACATGCCCTTCCAGCACGGCAAGCTCGGCCGCCCGCATCCGCAAGCCTCTGTCATGGGCTGGAGCGGGCGTATCATCCTCCCCCTGTCCGGCCCCCCAGACCGAAGTCGCGCTGATAAACAGAACCCTCTGAACACCCGCCTCCCTCGCCTGTCGGCACAGACTGGCCACGGACGCCGGGTAATCACCGGTCTTGCTGGGGGGCACGCAGATCACTAGGTCATGACAACGAAAAGGCAGTGGCCCCATGTCAGGGGTGAGCAACAGCGGCCAGGCGGCAATACCCTCCCCCCGCAGCCGTTCAGCCTTTTCGGCCGTACTGACCGTCACCGCGATAGATTGCCCCTGCTCTTGCAATGCCCTGGCCAGGGGCAACCCCAGCCAGCCGGCGCCCACGATACCCGTCTGATACTCAAATTCGTTCGTCATACCCGGATCCTGACAAAAAAAACGGCCATCCAATGATGACCGTCGAAAGTAACGAAGGAAATAGCCGGATTAACCGGTTACCTCCCACAGCGGGAAAATCGGGAGCGCACGCTCCTAATTCGTGGGCCTATCCTAGTGGCAGCGCGGTCAAAAAGCTTTGAAGCGGATCACAGTTGAAAAGGATTTCTGAAAGCGCTTTCAATGTTTTGCGAAAAAGTCGGCCCACTTGGGGCCAACTTTATGACTCAGGCCACCGACTCCCGCCGTACCAGTTCGGCTTCGAATTTGAGCGCCAGCCCCTCTACCGGCTTGTGATCCAGCAGCCTCAGGGCCAGCTCAGCGGCCCGCTCTCCCATCTCCTCGATGGGGTAACGTACCGTGGTGAGCTTGGGATAGATGTATCGGGCATAGGGGATGTCATCAAAACCGACCACAGAGACCTGCTGGGGTATTTTGTAACCCCGCTCCAGCAGACAGGAGATGGCCCCCGCCACCATGGCATCGTTGAAACCCAGCACAGCGCTGAACTCGACGCCGCGCGCCAGCAGCTCGCTCATGGCCACATAGCCACCTTTTTCGTCGGCATAGGCACGGCCGATGAGGGCAGGATCCAGCTCGATACCTGCCCGTTGCAGGGCGAAGCGATAGCCGGCCATCCGCTGCTGACCATCCACAAACTCCTCGTCATCGGAGGTGACGAAGGCAATCTTGCGATGTCCCGCGTCCAGCAGATGCTGGCAAGCCGTGGTGATGCCGGCCTGGTTGTCCAGCCAGACGCAGCGATCCTCGCAGCCTGGCACCTGACGGTTGATGAAGACGATGGGGGTCGTGCCCGACGCCAGCTCGCTGAGCTCTTCGTCAGGCAGCGCCTTGCTGTGAAGGATAAGGGCATCACACTGGCGCTGCAGCAGCGCCTGGATGGCGTGCCGCTCACGGGTCGCGTCGTGGTTGCCGGACACCACGATGGTGAACTTGTTCGCCTTGTCGACCATGCTTTCGATGCCGCGCATCATCTGGGCGAAGAAGGGGCCGCCACACAGATCCCCCACCAGCACACCGATACAGTTGGAGCGCTTGCTCACCAGGGCCTGGGCGAAGCTGTTTGGACGAAAGCTGAGCTCCTTCATGGCCGCGAGGACAGCCTCGCGCTTCTCGGGCGCCACCTGCGCCGTGTTGTTGATCACTCGAGACACTGTCGAAATGGAGACATTCGCCAGCTGAGACACATCTTTGATCGTTGCCACTCTCGATTCCTTTGTTGGAAAAGCCTGTCAGTGATGATCGGGCATTGTATCGAACCTGACAGACCAAGACGCGGCGCCCGATCACCTGGCAGGTTTCCTTTTGTAACAAAGCTTAAGGGATGATAACCATTTTGGGGCAAGAATGGGAGGCCGCCGCCACAACGACTGCCCCCCGAACTCAATAGGCGTGATTCAGCTCGCGTTCCGACATAAAACGCAAAGGCTGCTGCAGCTTGTGTTGATAGATGAGATCGAAAGAGAGCACGTTCTGGACATAGTTGCGCGTCTCCCGATAGGGGATGCTCTCCACCCAGACATCCATCGGCTTGTTGTCGCTCTGCTCGCGCCAGCGCTTGACCCGGCCAGGACCCGCATTGTAAGCCGCCGCCGCAAGGATCCGGTTGCCGTCATACACATCCAGCAGGCGCTTGAGGTAGGCGCTGCCAAGACGAATGTTCATGGCCGGGTCGAACAGTTGCTGCTCGTTGCGATAGGGCACCCCAAGCTTGCCGGCCGTCTCTTTCGCGGTGGCAGGCATCAGCTGCATCAACCCCCTCGCCCCGACCGGTGACTGGGCCAGGGGATAGAGTGCGCTCTCCTGACGGGAGATGGCGTAGAGCAGACTGGTGTTCATGGTGCGCTCTTGTGCCATCTGGGAGAAGGTGCGCTTGAGGGGCAGCGGGAAGCGCAGGTCCAGCGCATCCCAGGCCTCGGCACGGATGCTGGAGAGGATCGCCAGCTCGTGCCAGCCCTGGTTGAGGGCGATGTGACCAAACTCCAGGCGCTGGGCCACGCTGTTGCGATCCATGTTGTGGATCCACTCAGAGCGGGCCGCAGTGATCTCGTTCATCGCCAGCAGTTCACGCACCCGCAGCAGGAAGGGCCAGCGGCGGCTGGCACTTTGCCAGTCCGGCACCTTGTGCGCCACGCTCTGGTTCTTCATGCGATAGGGCACACCGGTGCGCTGGGCCGCCATGAAGCCGTAGAAGCCGCGCAGACTCGCAGTCTCGAGATAGAGGTCCCGCGCCGGTTTCTGCCGCCCCTGTTTCTCCAGCGAGCGCGCCATCCAGTAACGCCAGCGATCCTCTTTTTGCAGCCCCATGGGCATCCGCTTGACCCAGCCTTCGAGGCCGCGCCAATCCTGCTCCCAGATGGCAAGACGGGCCCGCAGCTCCACCAGCTCCGGATCCTTGAGCCGCACCAGGGCCGTATCCAGCCAGGCGCGCTGGTCAGAAGAGCGGTCCAGCAACAGGCGACGGGCGGCGGCCTTCTCCACCCGACTCACCTCGGCATGGTTCAGGCCGAAGCGACGGGCAATCTCCCCCAGTTGGCGCAGAACCGCGTCGGGCTCCTGGTTGGCGTAGCGGGCCAGCCCCAGGGAGAGCAGATGGCGCGACGGGGGCGCCGCCGTGAAGTTGGCCGGATTCATCGCCCGCACGGGTTGGTCATACAGGGCGATCATCTGATCGCCATACCCCTTCATGCCGCTGCCGAGCTGGGCCCCGAGGTGGCGAATGAGGTTGGGGTTCTGGGCCTCGAAAGCCAGGTTCATGCGCTCCCAGATCTTCTCCTGAGTACGCAGACCCGCCTGCTGCCAGAGCTGGAACAGAGGATCGCAGGCATCGGGCCTGGATTGACCGCTCAACCAGAGTTTGCCTGCCTCCTGCAGGGCTTCACTCTGGTGCCCCGTGTAGTAGCGGGCCTGATAGTGCTGACAGAGCAGATCGGTGGAGCTTGGCTTGGCCGGATAGAAGCGCAGGAACTGGGACCACTGCTGGCTCTGGGCAAGATAGGTGAGATAGCTGCGCTCGAGCCGGTTGGACTGAGGAGTGTCCCCGTGCTGGCGGATGAAGCGGGTCACATCGTCGTAGTCTGCCGCCCCGGGACGGAACGCAAGCTGGTAGTAATCCAGATAGGGCAGCAGTGGATAGTGGATCAGGCGTGCCCGAAGCTGGCTGAATTTGACCTGATCATTGGCACGCACGGCCTCATGGGCCTGGCGATAGAGAGACTGCTCCATGGTTTGCGCAAAGGCGGGTGCCACTAGCCCTGGCACGCACAGCGCCGAAAAGATGATTCCCTGCACGACTTTCACGAATGGCATTCTCCCCTTGAAGGCATAACCACCGCCAAAGGGCGGTGGTGACATACCTTCATTCTACCCGCTAAGCACGGGGGCTACGCCACACTATTTTTAGGTTCTTCGCGGGATCCTGGGAAAGTGGAAGTTGACAGACAGGGTGCTGGTAAACTGGCTGTCTCCAAACACACCACCACCATCACCCTGCTGTCGCCGTGCATC
>NZ_JAPCIZ010000130.1:0-6105 GCF_027707725.1 Aeromonas sp. QDB25
AGCTGGGGCGCCCTCTGGGAAGGTTGGGAAGCCCTGCAAAGTAAACTGGATGGCTTTCTTGCCGCCAAGGATCTGATGGCGCAGGGGATCAAGATCTGATCAAGAGACAGGGCCTGTCTCGGGTCAAACAACGACACCCTGGTGGAGGGGATGCAGGACAAATGCAAGGCGGGGGACATTGTCGCCACCAAGCACCCGGCCTATTTCTGCGATTTCAACTACGCGGTCACCTTCAACAGCTACAACTCCGCGATTTGCGTCTACTCCGGCGGCCTGAAACCGGAGAGAACCACGGAAAAATCATGACTGGCGACCCATTTACCCAGTCTGACACGAAGAAGGCGGCAGTATATGTGGTCGATGCCCGAGCGGCGGTGCCGCGCAGGCCATCCGGGGGCGGCTTCGCCCCTATTTCACCCGCATCAGACGGTGATGCTGCCCGGCGCACTCGAGCTGGAGCACCTGGGATCGGGCCATGGCTTCCACCCTGGCCAGCATCTCGGCGCTGTAGCCCTTGCGGCGCATCCATTGCAAGGGCTCCTCGAAGCCCCCTTCGTTGACCACGAAGGTATCTGTGTAGGACTCCTTGACGATGCTGACCACCCAGATGCGCTGCTGAAACTCGCAGAGTCCGGCCACCAGGGTGGCCGCCCGCCCGGCAAGGGCGCGTACACGGCGGGCAAGAAGATGAACCATGGTATGGGCTCCGAACTGATAAAAGGGAAAACAGACTGGCACCCGGGTGGACGCGCCACCCTGTGCCCTCTCAACCCGCCCCGCTGCTATCGCGGGGCAGACACCTGACTGGAAGGAGGCGGGTTCCCGCCCTCCCCTGCGGCCCGGCGCTGGCGCTTGACCGCATACATGCTCGCATCGGCCCGGTTCAGCGCCTCCTCGACGCTGACCTCGGCCGGCATCACGGCCACCGCCCCCACGCTGGCACCGGGATAATGGATCACCTTGTCCCCCACCGGCAGTGACAGCACGCTGTGCTCGAACAGGCGCTGGCGAAACGCCGCCACCGCCCCGTCCAGCGTGTCGGCGTCCGGGAAAGGCCCCATGCCCACGGCCACGAACTCGTCCCCCCCCAAAGCGGGCCAGCAGATCGCCGCCACGCAGGGTCTCGCTCAGTTGCCGCGCCATGGCGGTGAGCAGCCTGTCCCCCGCCTCGTGGCCATACTCGTCGTTGATGGCCTTGAAGCCATCGAGATCCACAAAGGCGATGAGCACCGGATGCCCCGCCCGCTCCGACAACGAGAAGAGGCGGGTGAGCTCCAGCATCAGGGCGCGGCGGTTGGGGAGCCCGGTGAGGGGATCGGAGAGGGCCAGGCGCGAGAGCTCGTCGTTGGCCTGCTGCAATTGCCGCAGCAGTTGCTCCCGCTCCACCTGTTCGGCAATCAGGTGCGCGAAGAAGGCGATGAGCTGCTGCGCCCCCGCCACCGCGGGTTTTTGTTCGGTACTGGCGCCGCACAGGGTGCCATAGAGGGAGCCGGTCGAGGTGCGCACCGGGCTGCTCAGATAGGAGCGAATGCCGAGCTCGCTGGCCGCCTGGGAGTCCCCCCACAGAGCGGCGACGTCATCGGTGTAACCAATCTCTTCGTCGATGGCACGGCGACACAGGGTATCGCTCCACTCCACCGTCATCCCCTCGGGGATCTGCAGCCCGGCCACATTGCGGGCATAACGGACATGCTGGGTGCTTTGCCCGAGGTCAATCTCGGTGAGATAGGTCGACTCCAGCCCGGTCACCGACGCCAGCATCTCCAGCAAGGGGCGGGTCAGGCTCTCCAGATCCCGCGCGTTTATCATCTGCTCCGAGAGCGCCAGCAAAATTTTATCCATGCCTACCTCCACTACTGCGTGCATCTGATGGGCGACTACCTTAGCCAACTCGGGGCGGGCCCGACAAGCGGCAGACCGCGATTGACCGGGGGAAAGATCGATTTGTTCACATTTTGGCATAACCGGACCCCAAGCGGCGTCGCCATGCGAAACACAGGGGCACAACCCTGCCCTCGCCCCTGGGTGCCGCGTCGATTCCTGCCGCGTATTCACCCACGGTCACCATCCCCTCTCCCCTTGGGGGAGAGGGTTAGGGTGAGGGGTGGGTAACGTCATTGCTTGGTGCAATATCGCTCCACGCCTGAATAGCACGGCTTCGCCGCGCAGGACACGAGGACTGAGTCCTCGACGGGGTTTCGGCTCTGTCCCCTCTCCCCTTGGGGGAGAGGGCTAGGGTGAGGGGTAGGTAACGGCATTGCCTGGCGAATGCCGCCCCACACCTCAATGGCACGGCTTCGCCGCGCAGGACACGAGGACTCCGTCCTCGACGGGGTTTCGCCCGCGAGCCTCGGCGACTTCGGTTTGATCCCCTCTCCCCTTGCGGGAGAGGGTCAGGGTGAGGGGTCGGTAACGTCATTGCCTGGCGAATGCCGCCCCACGCCTCCATGGCACGGCTTCGCCGTGCAGGACACGAGGGCGCGGCCCTCGACGGGGTTTCGCGCGCCAGCCTCGGAGACTTCGGTTTGATCCCCTCCCCCCTTGCGGGAGAAGGTTAGGGTGAGGGGTGGGTAACGGCATTGCCTGGCGAATGCCGCCCCACGCCTCAATGGCACGGCTTCGCCATTCAGGACGCGAGGACTCCGTCCTCGACGGGGTTTCGCCCGCCAACCTCGGAGACTTCGGTTTGATCCCCTCTCCCCTTGCGGGAGAGGGTCAGGGTGAGGGGTCGGTAACGGCATTGCCTGGCGAATGCCGCCCCACGCCTCAATGGCACGGCTTCGCCGCGCAGGACACGAGGACTCCGTCCTCGACGGGATTTCGCCCGCGAGCCTCGGAGACTTCGGTTTGATCCCCTCTCCCTTTCGAGAGAGGGCTAGGGTGAGGGGTGGGTAACGGCATTGCCTGGCGAATGCCGTCCCACGTGTGAATGGCATGGCTTCGCCATTCAGGACGCGAGGACTCCGTCCTCGACGGGGTTTCGCCCGCCAACCTCGGAGACTTCGGTTTGATCCCCTCTCCCCTTGGGGGAGAGGGCTAGGGTGAGGGGTCGGTAACGTCATTGCTTGGCGAAATATCGCCGTCTAATTGGCATGGCTTCGCCATGCAGGACACGAGGACTCCGTCCTCGATGGGGTTTCGCCGCCGCTACGCGGCTTGGCGAGTGACTTTTCTTTGCGTGGCCAAAGAAAAGTCACCAAAAGAAAGGCCACCCCCACTTGTTCGCCCTCCTGCGTCGGGTTCCCTCGGTTCAGGCAAAAGGTCTGGCGGAACGACGCAGACGGTACATCCCTGTACCGCCTGCGTCTGCGCCGTCGTCCATGACGGCGCTCCTGACCTTGTGCCCTCACCTCGGCGAACAACAGGGGGGCAACACCCAACCCGCAGCACCGAGGCCAGTTAATTGACCATGACCTTGTGTTTGCGGGGTCAGGGTCGGGAGGGCTGTTCTCTCAGAGCCAACCCCTCACCCACCCCATGGCGAGACCAGATTGTCGCACCTATGCAACAGATTTCATCAATATGGTTGCATAGGTGAAAAAATCATGGTGAATACAACTGCAAGCAGCAGATATCCCTATCGGGAAACGGCTGTATATAGACGGTCCAATAGTGAATATTTCACCGTAATAAAACCTTATTTCTCTAACGTCCGATTACGCTTCTCTAATCGAACCTATGGGTATAGTTATTAAATTACCCCCCCCCAACATACACAGGTAAGGATAATAAATGATCGGTTCAATATGGAATAAATGGGACTTACATGTGCACTCCCCATTTACACATCAAGCCAATGAGTTTGGAAATACATCTATAGATGAATTTATTGATACCATCGTAGCGTCAAATCTAAAACTGACTGGCATTACAAATTATTTCTTTTTTAAGGAAAATGAACTAGAGCTTATCAGAGATAAAATTAAAGAGAAAGGTGTTGAGCATACTGTATTAGGTAATCTTGAGTTTCGTATAGACCAACAGAACAAAGATGGTGAATGGATTAACGTCCACTGCATATTATCAGAAAATATCACAAGCCAAAAAATTAACTCTATCTTATCAACTCTTCCAATCTCAAACACTACATCTGACGGTAAAAAAATATACTGTTCACAAGAATCCTTCACTGACTCCAAGGTTAAAACATCAGAAGCAACAGTTAAGTTTGATTTATTAATTGAGCATTTAAATCACAATTTAAAGTTTGGCATTGATTTTTTGATTGCAGCCTGTCCAAATGGTTATGGTGGGTTTAGGCCAGATACAAAAGAAGGAAGGTCTTTAGCTGTTGCTATAGAAATTGAGAAAAGATGTCAGATTATTTTAGGTAGACCTCAAGATAGAAGCTTCTTTCTAAATAAAGAACGATACGAGGGCGCTAAGCAAAAACCTGTATTCTATGCATCTGATGCACATAAAATAGCATCAATAGGAACTATGTATTCTTGGGTTAAGGCAAAGCCTACATTTGAAGGTTTAAGGCAGGCTATTATTGAACCAGACCTTCGCGTACAACAAACTGATAACTTCATTGAGAAACAATATTTAAAACCTTGGTTTAAATCTGTTGAGTTGGGTGGAAATATATTTTCTGGTGAGGAAATCTCTTTTTATAGCCAAAAAATACCATTAAACCCAAATCTTGTAACAATAATTGGTGGAAGAGGTACAGGTAAAAGTCTATTTTTAGATGCCATGCATTCTCGCTTCAACCACTTATCTGAGCACTCCAATGCTCGGATGGTAAGCAGTGAAAACTTATGTGTTGAATTAGATCAAGGTGATGGAACAGTATTAAGGTTCGACTCTCCAGAAACACATACTCTTATCTTCATGTTTCTCAGGGAGATGTCCAGCATTTTAGTCAAAAACCAGATGATCTTAGTGACGAAATAAAGAGAATGCTAAGAATTTATGGTACTGAGTTTGACCCCGTAACTAACTCTGAAATTTCGAATAACTTAAGTAGATATAGAGCGTTCGTTGAATACTGGGAAGATGTTGATTCTCAAAACCAGAGAATAAACAATCCGACATACCAACAAAGTATTATCGATAATAACACTCAATTAATTAGCACACTTACAAACCCACAAAACAAATTACTTATAGAGAGATACCAACAAAATTCAAAGAATATCAATGAACACAATAACTTTATCAATGAAGCAAGAAACTCCATTGCTCTTTTTAATAGATACATATCAGAAATAAATCAAAGAATACAGCTCCTTAACTCTCACACTTGCTCGGTAATAAAGTCTCCATTATTAAATGAAGATGCACTTCAGAACCCTATAAATCAAAACATTGAAACATCTAAAACCAAAATAGAAGAGCTATCACTTGCAAATAATTTAATTGCTGAACAATTTAAATTGCAAGGTATTAATCAAGACATTTCCTCACTACTTACAAAAGTGACTGAATATCAAAAATCAATTGACCATGCATCCTCAAAACCAGAAGAAATAAATCAGAGAACTCAAGAGTATCATAAATTAGTACAGTCTCGCGGAGAGTTATTATTAAAGTATAAAGACTATATAGAGGAACAAAAAAATAATATAGATAATGCTTTTCTAAAACTTCAGCGTAAGCAACCCCACTGGAATGAGGAGCAAAACACTTTAGTTCAAGAAATACTCTCAGACATTCATATTAATGGCGCTATAGTATTTAATAAAGAGCAATTCTACAGTGGCATTGAAGAATGTTTAAACAGGGGTAAATTTAGAAGTACAAATGAAAAAAGCACTTTTGACAGATTGATGGAGACTTTCTGTGTAAACTCAAGCGACGATTATTTTAGACTCGTTTCCGGTGAAAATATAATAAACTGCGATGGTGATAAAATAAACTTGGAAGCCTTTCTTTGGATGCAAGAGTTTTTTAACAAGGGAGGGAGATTTGAACTATTGAATTATCTTCACTCGTCTTCAAGCATTAAGAAATATCTCTATACCAACGCAGACTTCCAATATAAAGGGAAGCGCGAATTCAGATAATAACTGCAACACCCATGGTGCATAGGAGAGAAGAGGCCAACTGCCGGTTCTGGTACGCTTCTTCTCGCCAAAGAAACAAAGCGGAACACCATGA
>NZ_JAPCIZ010000131.1:0-6029 GCF_027707725.1 Aeromonas sp. QDB25
CGCTGCCCACAGGAGTGGTTGAGGGCCGTGGTCAGGGCGTGCATCGAGAAGACAGATTATCCCATCCCGGCAGAACTGATGCCGTCAACCCCGTCCTGGTGAATAGATACCAAAAACGAATGGAGCCCCTAAATAGAAAAAATATGAAAATCCGAGAATTATATTTGGCAAAACCACATACAAGCCATGATACTTTGATAAATTCAAATAATATAATAAAAAAACAATAATAAGTAAGCTACCAATAAGTCCACCTTCAACTATAGATGTAACAATATGAATGTGTGAGTATATATTGTTTAGATAAAGCGGGGAATTACCTAGCCCTACACCAAGTAATAAAGACGATAAGTCTGCATCACTTAGATAATGAAAGAACGCTTGCAATATAAACAGTTTACTAACAAAACTCCCATCATTAAAAAATGAAGACAATATATAGAATGCTGCAGGAAAAAGACCCCCCATCAAAAATACCAACTTGCCCCTCAAGCTCAACTTTTTGTTAAGCAGAAACATTGAAATTATGACCGAGAAAATAGCAGATCTAGATAAACATGATAACAATATAACAAGAATGATTAATCGCAAAATTGTGGTATTAACAAAAAATCGTTTAGAACAATAATCCAATAAAAAAAATAACGACACGCATACAATAGCTACAGTATTTGAGTCAGCAAACATAACCGTACTAAATTTATACATATAAAAAGCATATTCAGTACCCTGCACCGCCTCCAGAGCTTCTGATGTTGGCATTGCGGGATTTAAAATTCGATACAACGAATCTACAACTAGAATCACCACAATATATTTAGCTGAATTTATAATGGCATTCAATATTGTTGCTATCGAAAAATAACGATATAAACTTACAATGGTATAAAATGAAAATATCCCGCAAAAAAAGTTTATATATGTAGAGTAGCTATTTGAAAACAATACTGTATTCAGTAAAAAATATGCAGCAACCAATATGCTCAATATTAATCCCGCCACACTAACCTTGTTATTATTACGCACTAACATCAATAACAAAAGAGAACTCAATACCGGCTGAAAAATGTAGACGGGGCTGAATTGCGTTAACTTAGCCATATAAAAGACACTAGTCAAAATCAATAAAAACAATAGGTGTTGACTTTTAATTAACACATTGCCACCACATAAATAAGTTATATATGGAAATTATATACTTCTATACAAAGAAATATATTCATTAAACATTCTCGTTGCAGATGCAAGATATGTTGCCTTAGATTGAGGGTCTAATCTACGGTTGGATAATATATCAAGCTTATTTAGAAAGTCATCTTTCGAGCCAAGTTGATAGCACTCTATAGCATCCCCCAAAAATGCCTTCAACTCCAGATGCGGCTCAATATTGCTTAATAGCGCTCTCTTTCCTACCAATATTGCCTCTAAAACACTTAATGGAAAACCTTCTGCCAAAGATGTTGAAACCAAAATATCGCTATCTAATATGTAAGATGCGGGGTTATCAACATGCCCCATAAATTTTATATTCTGAAAAGGACTCAATAAATCATTATAATACTCAAACTCAGGCCCATTACCACATACAGTCAAAGAATATTTTTCATGAAAATCTAACTTTGCATTTAAAAAAAAAGTAGCAAGCTCTGAAAAATTTTTTCTTTTAATCAATCTACCCAAAAAAAACAATCGTACTGGTTTTAAATCATAGTTTATAGATATAGCTATCGAATCGTGCAATCCAACAATGCTGACACCATTACGAATCGTTGTGCACTCAATATTTTTGCAGTGAAGATGTTGACTAACAGACGAAGAACACCCAATAACTGATGTTAATTTTTTTAAGAGAAAATAATGAAACTTAGAAAGCCAAAAACCTTTGAGCTTTCCATACTCCATTGGATAGTCTTCATCAGGATAATTATGGACTGTTGATAAAGACTTCAAGCAATTAAAACTTAAAACCTTACATACATAGTTATACATATCTGGGAAAAATCCATGAGAGTGACAAATATCAAACTTATTGGACTTTAAGAACTTACGGATCCATAACAATGATAAAAATGGAATCCTGAAATTAGGAACAAATAAGGTTCTGCAATTTTCAAATATGAAGTCAGATTTTTTCCGCAAACATAAAACTGTAAATTTTACTTCATCATTACTATTCGCTTTAGTTAAATATTTAACAACATTTACAGGACCCGCATTATCATTTGATGGCACAATTAATAAAACATTCACTTGCCAGACCTCCAAATAATTATTTTAGCCCTGATCCTGCAATACATATATTGAGCCTGATAAGGTGAAGCAATTGCAGACATCAAAAAAAGGATATACTTCATAGCGCCACTGCTTAATATAGCCCTTTTACATAAAGCATTTGACAAAGAATGTAATTTGAAAAAGGTTGAGTTGTTAATATATTTTGTGAAACTCCCACTATCTGTACACTCAATACCAAACCTCAACCTTTCATTATATAACTGGCGAACAAAGTTGAATGCAAGACGCTGTGATACGCCAAAAAGAGTTGATGTTGAACCATCCCTAATACGAATTTTCATACCGACATAGTTAGGAATATTTGCAAATTTATATCCGCTTGTAATCATTCTTAGCAAAAAATCATAGTCCTCAACAGAGGGAAAGCGATAACCATTAAGATGCTTATAAACTGATGCTCGACACAACCATATATGAGATACTGGCGGACAAAAATAAGCCATTTTATTCAATATGTCAAAATTCTCAGGGAAGCGATTAAATGCACCGGTTGAATGACCACTGTCATTTATTGTTTCAAGATCGCAACCGACCAAGTCCACACAGGGATGCTGAAGAAGATAATTAACTTGTCTTTCTATACGGTCAGGATAAGCAATATCATCACCATCAATCCTGGCAATAAACTCACCAGAAGCATAGCTTAATGCCTTGTTCAAGGAATATACTATTTTTTTGTTTTTCGAGTTTCTTAGAATTTTAATTTTTTTATTTTTAGAAAAGTTATCAATCAATACTCTATAGGTGTCATCTGTTGATGAGTCATCAACTATAATTAGTTCAAAATCCTGATAAGTTTGATTTAGAATTGAATTGACCGCATCTAGTATATAATTACTGACATTATATACTGGCATTATCACACTAACAGTTGGTGATTTTTCATTCATAGAAATTAGGCCATTAATCGTTTAATATCAAGCTGCAACCAAAGTATTCACAAGCAATTTCTCTTTTAATCCCGGAGAAAGTTAATACGCAACCATTTCCATAAATCATAGGAATACTTATAAATAAACAAAAGATTGCACCGCTTCAAAAAATAAGCGATTTTTAATATTTTAAAACTTGACTTAAATATTTTCCCATTGATATCTGGATATAAATCGAATGCAAGTTTAATTCTATCTATTTCATTATGATAGTGCAATGCAAACTGTAATTTCACACCAAGTTTAAACACTTCTAGTTCGTTAGAATATAAACTTAATCGCCCATTATCTACTAGATAGTGCTCAGTCAGCATTACAATTCCAATCAAATCTTCAAGTGCTTTTTTACTATAGCTTTTAGTTAAAGCATTTTCATTTATTTTATTATAATGATAAAGAGGGGTGTTTATATGGATAACATTTCTTGCATTATTGAAAACTAAAAATGTAACAAGAAAATCCTCCCCCATATCGTATTCATCATAAAAACGTATCCCATTCTCATGAAATAAATTTGCTTTTACCAACTTATTCCAACAGGAATTAGACACATGTCCTAGCAATAGATTTTTAACACATACAGGACCTTCACTAGCTACCTTCTCACAAACAACATGTGTTTTGTTATAACTTTCAACGAAATAATCGCACACAGCAACATCTGCATCACATGAAATAGCTTTACTATATAAATTTTCCAACCAATTAAGTTCAACCCAATCGTCACTATCCAAATGTATTATATAATCACCTGTAGCTAATTCCATACCTTGAGCACGAGTAGCTGCGACACCGCGATTCTCACGACTAATGAGAATTACTTGACTATACCTTTCAGGATAACGAGAAATTACTTTCTCAATTACGTGCCGTGAGTTATCTTTTGAACCATCATCAATAATTATAACTTGTATATCATCTAGAGTCTGTTCCATTAAGCTGACTATTGCTCGTTCAACATACAACTCGGCATTATAAACAGGAACAATTACAGATACTTTAGGTATAGGAGAGGAGGAAATATTTTGATTATGCATTTTCTCACTTCTTATTTAGTGCTTGAGCCATAAACGAAAACGCAAGTAACTGTTGTTTAGCCTTAAAGGCATTAACTTTAGCAAAATCAATTGCATCATTAATAATGTCGATACTCACGTCATCTTTACTAAACACAAGCCTAGACTCAAGACCGAATAATTTAAGGATCGAAGTAAAGCGCGCCAACCCTCGGTCACGATTGCCTATAGCAATAAAGGGTTTATTAAAAATAATAGAAAACGCAACACCGTGAAATGAATCGGTAACCACGTATTCAGCATCCATAAATCCACGTAGCCATTGTGTCACTGGTGGATATACTCCACTATCTCCAGGCATAACAGTAAACGGCATCAGGCCACGCTCATTCGCTACTAACTGAATAATCTCCTGTTTTTCTGGTGCCTTGTCGAGTACATACACCATCATATTGCCATTATTTCTAGGAATTCTATCTTGCTCAACTAACTTGCAATATACCTCTTTATCCAATAATAGCGTTGGATCTATGACATGCTGTGCTTGAGTACCAAACTTCTGCAGGCACAGTTCAACCGCACTGTCTTCGCGGACTCCAACAGCATCAAATCGCTGCAGTAATGAAGCATACTCGGCTAATTGAGCAATACTAAATTCATCACAATTATCTACCCCAAATGAAGCAGCATAAGCAATGCGTTTTACATTATCATTTTTGTCTAAAAATGATAAAAAGAATGCAGGCATACCTGGAGAGTATGCCGGTCGCCATACCTGATCACTACCCACTATATAGGCATCAAACTTATACTGTTTTATATAAGATAACTCAGTTATATTATATATATCTTGAGTTGTGCGAATATGTTCTGCAGTAAACCGATTTGTATGCTGTCCAATCTCACGTTTTTTTTCATCACTTAAAGGAAAAATACTCTTCATTGGCCGACGGAGAATATATTTTCTAACGATGTTTCCAATAACCTGTTTAAGTCCAAAAAAACGAACTTGCTTCGACAAACCGAAGTTTATAGTTATAACATCATGCCCACACTGTTTTAGATAGTACTGTAGAGCAAACGCCTGCAATAAACCACCGTAGTTATTATGAAGTGGTTGAGTTAGAATTCCGATTTTCATTTGGCAAGCACCCTTTTAACTCTTTTAATAATAGCTCGCTGATAATGGCTGATTTTGGTAAACAACTTTAGCCAGTACAGCGTTTTATACATTGCATTATCAAAATCTGCAGCATTTTTCGTTTGAGACCAAACAATCAAGCTTTTCTTTCTCGCATGCATTCGCAATGAATGCACTATTTTTAATAATACGGATAAACGATTCTCAGCGAAACGTTTGGAAGGTATGGCATGTGAGTAATCTTTGTTAGCATTAATTCGATATAAGAGCCCATCATGACGATGGTTAAAGCTACCTTGTTGAGATTCAATCAATTTATCTGGATGTATCTCTTCTATTACCAATGAGCCTTTCATCATCCCTGTTTGAATGATTTCATCAGCAAGCCGAGACCTAGTTACGATTACATTAGTTCCACGTCCATCATTTGAGTAAGGAGCCAACCACGCATCACCTAAAGAGATATCTGCAAGCTCCGTGGTTACGTCATCACAGAAATCGCATGCATTCGCTTTAAAAAGACCAGTCCCCCACCTGTCTCTTGATCAGATCTTGATCCCCTGCGCCATCAGATCCTTGGCGGCAAGAAAACCCTCCATTTTACTTTGCAGGGCTTCCCAGCCTTCCCAGAGGGCGCCCCAGCTG
>NZ_JAPCIZ010000132.1:0-5729 GCF_027707725.1 Aeromonas sp. QDB25
GCTGGGGCGCCCTCTGGGAAGGTTGGGAAGCCCTGCAAAGTAAACTGGATGGCTTTCTTGCCGCCAAGGATCTGATGGCGCAGGGGATCAAGATCTGATCAAGAGACAGGGGTGTAGATGTGCAGGTTGTCCAGGGTGGTGACCACCATCCGCTTGCCGGGGAAGAACGGCGGGATGTAAGCGCGGCGCCCTGCGATGGACTCGGCCAGCTTCTGGGCGGCGATCTGCTCGCTCGGCTTGGTCGCTTCGCTGTAGAGCTTGGCCTGGGCGGCGGCAATCAGGTCGGTACCGACCAGCACGACCAGACGCGGGTCCTGGCGGAACAGCGGATCGATGGTGGTGTTGATGAGGTCGGAGGCCATCTCGTCCAGGGTCTTGTAATCCCCCTTGCCGTCCGGGTCGAAGTAGAGCTTCTCGCCAGCCTGTGCCTTGATGATCTGGCTGCCATCGTTCCACTCGCGTGCGATCTGGTGCCAGCCCTTGTTGATGTCTTCGCCGAGAGGCTTGGCGGCCGGGTCGGTGGTTTCAGCGGCTGCGACGCCGTTCCAGCCGACCCGCAGCATGTCGAGGGCAAAGGCCTGGTTGATGAACTCGCCAACCAGCTTGATGAACTCGCCCTCGCTGCCGGCATTAGCCCAGACGCAGAGGGTCGCCCAGTCGAGCGAGGCGCAAGAGTCGGTCTCGGTCAGCTCGTAGGTGTTACCCGCGACGCCTACCTTGCCGTTGAAGCGGCCATCCTTCTTGCGGCCGGTGAACAGCTTGCCGATGCCCACCTGCACCACCTGGCCCTTGATCTGGTCCACATCCATGCAGGTGATGAGGTTCAGGAACTCGACCGAGGCTAGCAGGCCGGCGCGCAGGCCAGTTTCCACCGGGCCGCTGATGACGCTGAACTGTTTGGCCAGGGCGTTGACGGGGATGCCGTAGGTCTTGGCCAGGGCACTGCTGTATTGCTCCAGGCGCTGACGGGCCTGGACGGTTAGGGACTGACTCACGGCCGCTCCTTAATATGCGATGGGGGTGTCGTCACCGCCGAGCGCGCCCGGGCGCTGGCCCGGTACTTCGACGGAGAACTTGTCGATCTGGCCCTGCAGCTCGCCCACTTTCTCGGTGAGGCCGGTCAGGGTCTGCTCCAGCTTGGTGAACTGCTCGGCGGTGATGCCGTGCTTCTCATCCATGATGGCGGGGTCAGAGGTCGCCTTGATGGGCTGCTCAGGTTCCGGTTTGGTCTCCAGCTTGGTGCTGAAGGCATCGATCTTGGCGCCAAGGCCGGTCAGGGCTCCCAGCATCTGATCGAACTGTTCTGGTTTCATTTCCTCATCCTCGGATTGGCTGGGGTTGGCTTGGGGGGCGGGCTCGCCATGGCTGGTCATGAAGCTGAAAAGCTTGGTCATGAAGCTGTCGGCCTTCTCGTGCTTGGGCAGCTTGAGCATGGAGAGGTCCAGCGGTTCGCTGGTGCCGATGGTTTGGCCCTTGTTGCTCTTGCTGAACTTGAGATGGGTGGTGCCGGTACTGGCAGGCTGGTCGGTGACGCCCAGGCCAATCAGGTAGGTACGGCCCAGATCGGCGAATTGCTCGAACGGTTCGATGGAGCAGAACTGGTATTGGCCGCTCTGGTTCCAGTAAATGAGATCCCGGTTCGGGCAGAGGATGGCGAACAGCTTGAGCTTGCCGTCAACCTCTTCGGTCTTGAGGGCCTGCACGGTGCCATAGCTGGACCAGCGATCATGCTCCGGCCAGATGACAGCGGTGTAATAGGTCGGGTCGTAGGTCTCGGCCATGTCGACCAGCCAGTCGCGGGTGATGTCACGTCCGTCCACCGCTTTACCTTCGGTGGCGATACAGACAAAGCCAGTTCTCAAGGTTGATTCGTTCATGCCTGCTCCCAATAGATACGGGCTCAGGCTATCGGGTCGACAAGGGGGTTTCATCCGGTGGTGTTCTGGTGAATTCGGATCCATGGGGATATCCGAATTGCTTGGAACATTGGGGCGATAAGGAGGGGAAGGGGGCTGGCTATGATGGCGCCATCACATCACCGATGGAGGCGCCGTGGCGTATCCCGAAGAGCTCCGCCATGCTGCGCGGGGTCTGTATCTTAAGCGCTGGACGCCCCAGGAGATCAAGGATGAACTGGGGCTCAACTCCTGCCGCATCGTCTACTACTGGGCAGAAAAGCTCGGCTGGCGCGACCTACTGACTGATGAAGCGGTGGAGGATGCCATTGCCCGCCGGGTGCAGTCCCTGCTGGGGCGGGAGAAGAAAACGCCCGCCGAGCTGGACGAACTAGACCGGCTTATCGGCCACCATGTCAGCCTGAAAGAGAAGGCGGTCAAGTGGGCCGAGCGGCAGCAGGCGCTCAAGACTCGGGAGGCGGCTTGGGATGACCCAGCCCCCGAGCGCGGGCGTCGGGGCCGTGGTGATCAGGATAGCGGTAATCGCAAGGGCAAGGGCGGCAAGAAGGCCAAGAACGAGGTCGGCCACCTGACCGAGGCCGATTTCAGCGAATGGCTGGGTACCCTGTTCGGCTACCAGCTGCGCTGCCGGGAGGCCAAGAACGACCCGGCCTTGCCGCGTACCCGCAACATCCTGAAGTCGCGCCAGATTGGCATGACCTACTACTTCGCCGGCGAAGCGCTGGAAGATGCGGTGCTGACCGGCGGTAACCAGATCTTCCTGTCGGCCACCCGCGCCCAGGCAGAGGTGTTCCGCTCCTACATCTGCAAGATTGCCCAGACGTTCCTTGGGGTGACCCTGACCGGCAACCCCATCGTGCTGTCGAACGGGGCCGAGCTGCACTTCTGCTCCACCAATTCCAACAGCGCCCAGTCCCGCTCCGGCAACGTCTACATCGACGAATACTTCTGGATCCCCAACTTTGAGAAGCTCTCAGACGTGGCCAGCGCCATGGCGACCCAGGCCCGCTGGCGCAAGACCTACTTCTCGACCCCATCGAGCAAGGTACACGAAGCGTACCGGTTCTGGACTGGCGATCGCTGGAAGGGGCAACGCCCGAGCCGGGTGGCCATCGATTTCCCTGGTGAAGATGAGCTGCGCGAGGGTGGCCGGGTTTGCCCCGATCGGCAGTGGCGCTATGTCATCACCATCGAGGATGCCATTCGCCTGGGCTGCAACCTCATCGACATTGAGGAACTCAAGGACGAATACCCGGAGGAAGTGTTCGACCGCCTCTACATGTGCCGCTTTATCGACGATGCCCTGTCGGTGTTCAAGTTCCAGGATATGGAGCGTGCGGGAGTGGATCCGGCTCGGTGGGAGGACTACAAGCCCGGGCGGCCTGACCCGTTCGGGCGGCGTGAGGTGTGGATGGGTTATGACCCGAGCCGCACGCGCGACAATGCCACCCTGGTGGTGGTTGCCCCGCCCACCGTTGCCGGCGAGCGCTTCCGGGTGCTGGAGAAGCACTATTGGCGCGGCCTCAACTTCCAGTTCCAGGCGCAGGAGATCGAGCGCATCGCCAAGAAGTTCAGGGTCACCTATCTCGGGGTCGATGTGTCCGGCATCGGCTCCGGGGTCTATGACCTGCTCAAGCCGGTTTTCAAGGGGGTGTGCCACCCCATCAACTACAGCATTGAGAGCAAGTCGCGGCTGGTCCTCAAGATGATCGACGTGGTGGAGGCGAACCGCATCGAGTGGGATGCCTCGGATCGGGACATTCCGCTGGCCTTCCTCGCCATCAAACGCAGCACCACTGGCGGCGGCCAGATGACGTTCCGGGCCGCCCGCGACAACGTGACCGGCCACGCCGATGTGTTCTTCGCCATTGCCCACGCCGTGGCCAACGAGCCGCTCGATACCCACCGCAAACGTAAATCCACCTGGGCAACCAGCCAGGAGAAGAAGGCAGCATGACCAAGCGACAGACGCAACAACCGGCCCAGGTGGCCACCGCATCTCCCCGGCCCTCGGTGGTGTTCAGCATGCCGGAGGCCATCGACCCCACGGCCTGGATGACCGACTACACCGGGGTGTTCTACAACCCCTACGGCGAATACTACCAGCCACCTATCGATCGCAAGGGGTTGGCCAAGGTGGCGCGGGCCAACGCGCACCATGGGGCGATCCTGATGGCGCGGCGCAACATGGTGGCGGGCCGCTTTACCACCCAGCGCAGCACCATCACAGCCTTCGTGCACAACTACCTGCAGTTCGGAGACGGGGCACTGCTCAAGCTGCGCAACAGCTTCGGCCAGGTGGTGGGGTTGCACCCGCTCTCCAGCGTCTACCTGCGCCGGCGGGAGGATGGCTGCTTTGTCTATCTGCAGCAGGGCAAGTCGAACCTGATTTACCGGCCGGAGGATGTGATCTGGCTGGCCCAGTATGACCCGGAGCAGCAGGTCTATGGCATGCCCGATTACCTGGGCGGCCTGCAGTCGGCCCTGCTCAACCAGGACGCCACCCTGTTCCGGCGCCGCTACTTCCTCAACGGCGCCCACATGGGGTTCATCTTCTACGCCACCGACCCGAACATGGACGACGACACCGAAGAGGAGATGAAGGAGATGATCGCCAACAGCAAGGGAGTGGGAAACTTCCGATCCATGTTCGTGAACATCCCTGACGGCAAGCCGGACGGCATCAAGCTCATACCGGTGGGGGACATTGCCACCAAGGACGAATTCGCCGCCATCAAGGGGATCACCTCTCAGGATGTGCTGACGGCCCACCGCTACCCCCCTGCGCTGGCCGGCATCATTCCGACCAATGGCGGCGGCGGGTTAGGGGATCCCGAGAAGTACGATGCCACCTATGCCAGGAACGAGGTGCTGCCGCTGTGCGAGCTGGTACGGGACGCTATCAACAGCGCCGGCCTGCCCCGTTCGCTGTGGGTCGATTTCCGGGAAACGGTGGGTTCAACTGTATAAAAACACAGCCATTTTTGGTAAAATATAACCCATTGATAGGAAGTCAGATTTGTCTGGAGGGATAATGCGGATCTATTGCAAAGAGTGTGGTCAGCGGGGCCGGATCACCAAGACCCACCACCTGAGTGATGCGGTGGCCGATCTCTACTGCCAGTGCACCGAGGCCGAGTGCGGTCACACCTGGGTGGCGACGTTATCGTTCAACCACACCCTGAGCCCCTCAGCCAGAACGACCAACCAGATGGCTCTGGCTCTGGTGCGGGGGCTAAGCCCCGAGGGGCGGCAGATGGTGTTGCAAGGACTGGGGGCGCAATAGCGCCCCTTGGTTTACTACCGTCACTGCAGGATCACTTCGGGGCAAGCATCGCTCTGGCCGGCCAGTCGCACCAGTTTCTGTTGAGGCGACTCCGGCGGGCGGGTTGGGCCGGTTCGGGGTGGATACTGATTACCTTGATGAAAATCCGTTTCCCCGGTTTACCTATTTCTTTTAACCCACTTTTGGTGTCGGCTTCGAGTTCCAGAAATGACAGTTGGCGCAGGTAGGTCAGCACTTTATCGATTATTCACCCATAGGCAAAATGGGGTCGGTTGGAAGTGAAGCCGCATGTCGTATCAAATTTAACATTTCAATTTTTACAGCAAATAAGTTTCTTGTTGCAATGATCTTTCGTAGTGGTTCATTAGCTCTAACAAGTGATGAGCAAAATCCTTTTCTTGTTGGTACGGATATAGAAACCGCGAATTCAACTCCGAAGTGCAACACCCGCCAAATCAAGCAACCTGTCGTAGTTCATCAAACACGATCTGCGGTTGCCTGAAATCCAAACATTTGCGCGGTCTAAG
>NZ_JAPCIZ010000133.1:0-5690 GCF_027707725.1 Aeromonas sp. QDB25
CACCGAACTGCTGATGGACGTGGACGACTGGACGGGCTTCAGCCGCCACTTCACCCACTTGAAGGACGGGGCCGAGGCCAAAGACAGGACGTTGCTGCTGTCCGCAATCCTGGGGTCGTTTGCGGGAGAGGGCGAAATCCTACGCTAAGGCTTTGGCCAACGATATTCTCCGGTAAGATTGATGTGTTCCCAGGGGATAGGAGAAGTCGCTTGATATCTAGTATGACGTCTGTCGCACCTGCTTGATCGCGGCCGCGATAGCTAGATCGCGTTGCTCCTCTTCTCCATCCGCGTTCCAAGCTGCGGAAAGGCACCCATAAGCGTACGCCTGGTCGAGCAGGCGACGCGGATCGACGTCCAGCGCACGAGAGAATGCGTCCGCCATCTGTGCAATGCGTCTAGGATCGAGACAAAGGTCGTCTCTGTCAGCCGGATCGTAGAACATATTGGCGGCGCCAAAGCCCACTTCACCGACCAGACCGACGGGATCTATCACCAGCCAGCCGCGACTGGAGAACATGATGTTTTCATGATGCAGATCGCCATGTAGCCCACGCAG
The DNA here is from genome assembly GCF_027707725.1 of Aeromonas sp. QDB25. Lineage (NCBI taxonomy): Bacteria > Pseudomonadati > Pseudomonadota > Gammaproteobacteria > Aeromonadales > Aeromonadaceae > Aeromonas > Aeromonas sp. QDB25. The sequence goes on from NZ_JAPCIZ010000133.1 coordinate 560, forward strand.
TTCCGAGGCATTGCTCATCATTTGATCGGCTATAATCGCCGCGTGGACGTAGTCAGTTTGACAACCTGCGTTTTGATCATCGCGCGCCCGCTGAAACAAAGCTGCAAAGCGATCCCGGATCGGGAGAAGGGCAGAAGGCAGGGGTTCCTCAGATGCGGCATACAGCTTCGCCATTAGTTCCGCTGCAATTTCGGTCGCCTGGTAGTCGCCGTGCTCGGCAACGATGTGAGAGAGCATTCGCTCCCCGGCATATTCGAGCAACATCAGATTGTTCTCACGACCGAGCAACCGGACTGCTCCCCTCCCATTGCGCCATACCAGATAGTCGGCCCCGCGCAGTTCATCAGCAATGTCTTCTATAGGTTTCAATCCCTTGACGATTGCAGGAGTCCCGTCTGGCAATGAAACTTTCCAAACGAGGCTGGAAAAGGTGTCCGCAATGAGAACAGGTTGCGAAACGTGCCAATGAGCAGGAAAAACAGGCGGCATGAACATCAACCCCAAGTCAGAGGGTCCAATCGCAGATAGAAGGCAAGGCGTTCGCGGTCGGGGGCTTCGATCCCCAATACATTGAATAGGACAGCGAAGGCGCGCTCTGCTTCATCTGGCGCTGCCCAGTTCTCTTCGGCGTTAGCAATCATGAGTGCCAAATCGGCATAGCGATCTGCTGTTCCGAGCCGCCCAAGGTCGATCAGACCCGTGCATTGAAGAGTTTTAGGGTCCACCATGAAGTTCGGCATGCAGGGATCACCATGGCAAACAACCATATCGGTGCGCTCTTGGTCGAGCCGCACCGGTAGCTCTCGTTCGACACGAGCCAAAAGATCGAGCTGCGGCGTACTCTTGTCCTCGTCCGGTAAGAAGTCGGGATTGACGGCATTGCGGGACACCACATCAACGGCGCGTCCGAACATTCGCGACAGCCTGCGCTCAAACGGACATTGATCAACCGATAGGCTGTGAACAGCGCCAAGTTGCTGCCCCATTGACGGCCACGCTTTGAGCAAATCCGCTCCAGACAGATCAGCCGCCGGTACTCCCGGAATTGCCGTTATCACCAAGCATGCACCCTCCTGTTCCTCCTGCCAGTTGATCACCTCGGGGCAAGCCACACCTCGACCTTTGAGCCAAATGAGGCGGTCACGCTCTCCAGCGAGCTCACCGCGGCGGGAAGCAGGTGCGATTTTCGCGAAGGCATGCCCGTCACCACGTCGAAAAACAAAATCACCAGATTCTCCGCCTCTGACAGGCAACCAGTCAGAATGCGATTCACCAAAAAAAATATTAGTTCGATTCAATGGAGGTTCCTTCAGTTTTCTGATGAAGCGCGGAGGTGGCTCAACCTGCGAAAAGAAACGAGTTGCTACGTAAGTCCGAGAACATGCTTTCCATGGTCTCTGAGCTCGCCTTTGGGACCGACATATCGGTAGAGAGTGACGCGCTCGATGCCGAGTTCCTTGCAGAGATCGGAAACTGAAGTATCGCGCTGGGCCATGGCGGCTTGCGCGAGACGCACCTGAGCTTTGGTGAGCGCGAATTTTCGTCCGCCCTTGCGACCGCGCGCTCTCGCGGAGGCGAGACCCGCCATGGTGCGCTCTCGGATCAGATCCCGCTCGAACTCGGCCAAGGTGGCGAAGATTCCGAACACCATGCGACCGGACGCAGTCGTGGTGTCGATCTGAGCGCCCTTTCCAGTCAGAACCCGCAGGCCGATCTTGCGGTCTGACAGCTCCTTCACCGTGTTGACCAGATGGGCAAGCGATCGTCCGAGGCGATCGAGCTTCCAGACCACCAGCACATCGCCGTCACGCAATGACTTGAGGCAGGCAGTCAAGCCAGGGCGATCATCACGACCGCCGGAAGCAAGATTATCATAGATATTGTCCCGTTCGACACCTGCGGCGCGCAAGGCGTCGTGCTGCAGGTCGAGAGACTGCGAGCCATCGGCTTTGGAGACGCGGGCATATCCGATCAGCATGTATCACAAACGTTGGTTTGAGGCGGCGCTTCGGCCACGATTGCATTGACCTCTGGAAATGTATCTCAACCAGCTTCATAAACAAAGCGTCTTGAACGCTATCAGATTTTGAAAAAGGAACATGTATGCCGCGTCGCGTCACTCTAACCGATCGGCAGAAAGACGCGCTGTTGCGCTTGCCGACTTCACAGACGGATTTGCTCAAGCACTATACGCTGAGTGATGAAGACCTTGGGCATATCAGGCTGCGTCGGCGCGCTCACAACAGGTTCGGCTTCGCCCTGCAATTGTGTGTCCTGCGCTATCCCGGCCGGGTGCTGGCTCCAGGCGAACTGATCCCTGCAGAGGTCATCGAATTTATCGGAGCGCAGCTTGGCCTGGGTGCCGACGATCTCGTAGACTATGCTGCCCGCGAGGAAACACGGCACGAGCATCTTGCCGAGTTACGGGGGCTCTACGGCTTCCGCACCTTCTCCGGACGTGGTGCGAGCGAGCTGAAGGAATGGTTGTTCCGAGAAGCCGAGATGGCGGTGTCGAACGAGGATATCGCCCGTCGCTTCGTAGCCGAGTGCCGACGCACCCGCACTGTCCTTCCCGCGACATCCACGATCGAGCGGCTTTGTGCCGCGGCTCTCGTCGATGCCGAGCGACGCATCGAGACGAGGATCGCCAGTCGGCTGCCTATGTCGATCCGAGAACAGTTGCTGGCATTGCTCGAGGAGACGGCTGATGATCGGGTGACCCGTTTTGTGTGGCTGCGCCAGTTCGAGCCTGGCTCGAACTCTTCGTCGGCCAACCGGCTGCTCGACCGGCTCGAATATCTGCAACGCATCGATCTCCCCGAGGATCTGCTTGCCGGCGTTCCTGCCCATCGGGTGACTCGTCTGCGCAGGCAGGGTGAACGGTATTATGCCGACGGCATGCGCGATCTCCCGGAGGACAGGCGGCTTGCGATCTTGGCTGTTTGCGTCTCGGAATGGCAGGCGATGTTGGCCGACGCAGTGGTCGAAACCCACGACCGGATCGTCGGCCGTCTCTACCGTGCTTCGGAGCGTATTTGCCATGCAAAGGTCGCAGACGAAGCGGGGGTGGTGCGTGACACCCTGAAATCCTTCGCCGAGATCGGGGGCGCCCTGGTCGATGCACAGGATGATGGCCAGCCGCTGGGCGATGTCATCGCGAGTGGGTCAGGGTGGGACGGCTTAAAAACCCTTGTTGCAATGGCAACCAGGCTGACCGCCACCATGGCCGACGATCCGCTCAATCATGTGCTCGACGGTTATCACCGCTTCCGCCGATACGCTCCACGCATGTTGCGCCTGCTCGATCTGCGAGCTGCGCCCGTTGCACTGCCGCTTCTGGAAGCGGTGACGGCCCTTCGTACCGGTTTGAACGATGCCGCGATGACCAGCTTCTTGCGGCCCAGCTCGAAATGGCATCGCCACCTTCGGGCCCAGAGGGCTGGCGACGCTCGCCTATGGGAGATCGCGGTGCTGTTCCATCTGCGCGATGCGTTCCGCTCCGGAGATGTCTGGCTTACTAGGTCCCGGCGCTATGGCGATCTGAAACACGCACTCGTTCCGGCACAATCCATCGCGGAAGGCGGTCGTCTCGCTGTGCCATTGCGGCCGGAGGAATGGCTGGCAGACCGGCAAGCTCGCCTCGACATGCGGTTGCGCGAGCTTGGCCGTGCCGCTCGCGCAGGCACGATCCCGGGCGGGTCGATTGAAAACGGCGTTCTGCATATCGAGAAACTCGAAGCCGCCGCGCCGACAGGCGCCGAAGATCTGGTGCTCGATCTCTACAAGCAGATCCCGCCCACGCGCATCACCGATCTCCTGCTGGAGGTGGATGCGGCGACCGGCTTCACCGAAGCGTTCACCCATCTGCGCACAGGAGCACCCTGCGCTGACCGGATCGGGCTAATGAACGTTATCTTGGCGGAAGGGATCAACCTCGGCTTGCGCAAAATGGCGGATGCGACAAACACCCACACCTTCTGGGAATTGATCCGCATTGGACGGTGGCATGTCGAGGGCGAAGCCTATGACCGGGCGCTGGCCATGGTGGTCGAGGCACAGGCAGCGTTACCCATGGCCCGGTTCTGGGGCATGGGCACGTCGGCTTCGAGCGACGGACAGTTCTTCGTCGCTACAGAGCAAGGTGAGGCCATGAACCTGGTCAACGCGAAATATGGCAATACCCCGGGCCTGAAAGCCTATAGCCACGTCTCCGACCAATATGCGCCGTTCGCAACCCAGGTGATTCCTGCAACGGCAAGCGAAGCGCCTTACATCCTCGATGGCCTGCTGATGAACGATGCTGGACGCCATATCCGCGAGCAGTTCACCGACACGGGCGGCTTCACCGATCACGTCTTTGCCGCATGTGCCATTCTCGGCTACCGGTTCGCTCCGCGCATCCGCGACCTGCCATCCAAACGGCTCTACGCGTTCAATCCGTCGGCCGCCCCGGCGCACCTGCGAGCGTTGATCGGCGGAAAGGTCAACCAAGCCATGATCGAGCGCAATTGGCCCGACATCCTGCGCATCGCCGCCACCATTGCTGCCGGGACCGTCGCGCCAAGCCAGATTCTGCGGAAACTCGCCTCCTATCCGCGGCAGAACGAGCTCGCGACAGCCCTGCGGGAAGTCGGTCGCGTCGAGCGCACCCTGTTCATGATCGACTGGATTCTGGATGCCGAACTCCAACGGCGTGCCCAGATCGGGCTCAACAAAGGCGAAGCTCATCATGCGCTGAAGCGGGCAATCAGCTTCCACCGCCGCGGTGAAATCCGCGACCGTTCCGCCGAAGGCCAGCATTACCGCATCGCCGGCATGAATCTGCTCGCCGCCATCATCATCTTCTGGAACACCATGAAGCTCGGCGAGGTCGTTGCAAACCAGAAACGCGATGGAAAGCTGCTATCGCCCGATCTCTTGGCCCATGTTTCGCCGCTCGGATGGGAACACATCAATCTCACCGGAGAATATCGCTGGCCAAAGCCTTAGCGTAGGATTCCGCCCCCTCCCGCAAACGACCCCTATGTGCTCGACGGCCTGCTGTACCACGAGTCCGACCTGCGGATCGAGGAGCACTACACCGACACGGCCGGCTTCACCGATCACGTCTTTGCCCTGATGCACCTGCTAG
>NZ_JAPCIZ010000134.1:0-1561 GCF_027707725.1 Aeromonas sp. QDB25
ACCGAGCGCATCAAAGAAATCCTCCGCTACACCGCCCTTGGGCAGGTGCCAGCCGGATTCACGATGGCTGACAACCTCTCGGAGGTGCCCACCGCCTATCACAAACCCTGCAAGCTGGACTTTCTGACCAACAAGTTGGGCCAGCGCATGATTGGCGCTCGTGAGGTGGTGGATGTGGTACTGGTGACCAACAACAGCGGCACCAGCTCCGGTATCAAAGAGGAGATGTGCATGAGCCGCGACACCCTGGCAGTTGGGGTGATGGATGCCGCCACCCTGCGACCGGGGGCCTCCACCGAGGTCTACATCGTCCGTGATAAGAACTGGGCGAAGAAGCAGAACGCGCTCCAGACCCGTCCGCGACTCGACAAGAACGGCAGCTTCGGCCTTAACGGCTACCAGCAAGTACCAGGCGGCCGTCCTGTTGCAGCCTCCCCGTCCGGTGTGAAGTAAAGGCGGTACACCCTATGCACCCTAAGATCCAAGAATTACTCAAGAAAAAGCCAGTCCGGGTAGGACTCGCAGTGACTGCGCTAGGTGCCATCCTGTTTGTCGGTTCAAAGGCGCTGAATTGGAAGGACGATGAGTCGACGGTCCAGAAGTCACGCCGCAGCCTGATTGAGTCCAACGTGTTTGATACCGGCACCTTGGAAAAGGTGGATGCCGAGCAAGCACAGGCAACCTACGACCAGCAGAAAAAGGAGCTGATGGACATCCGGCGGGATACGCAGAAGAACGAGGCCAACCAGAAGCGCGAGCTGGACAAGGTGCTGGCCAAAATGGCTGACATGCAGAAAACCATGGCCGAGCAGTCCCAGCTCATCGGTGTGCTGACCCGTAACAACCGGATCGTGAACGGCAATGTCTCGAACGCCCGTATCACCCGCGCCAACGAATCCGGCCTCAGTGGCAGCAACGGCGTTGTGTCCGCTGATGGTTCCCCGGCCACACTGACGCCCCAGCAGTCCCAAAGCGTTTCCCGTGCCCGTGGCAAGCCCGAAACCAACGGCATGATCCGCACCGTATCCAGTACATCCATCACCAACATCAAAAAGACCGGTGTAGTCGAAGAGACGCCCATCGTGGTTCAGTATGTCGATGGCAAGCAAGGCACAGGGAGTGCAGGCGGCGCGGGAAAAAAGCAGGGGCCGGTGGATAGGAAGCCCACCAACCCCGAGATCGAGAAGAAAAAGCGCGAGATGGTCAAAGCCAAGGCGAAAACGTACATCCCCGCTGGCTCGATTATCTCCGGCGTGATGCTCAACGGTGTGGACGTCCCCACCGCGCTCTCCAAAAACGCCTCCCCTCTGCCCACCACCATCCGGGTCAAATTGGATGTGCTGATGCCCAACTCGTACAACGCCGATCTGGCCGATTGCTTTGTGATTGGCTCGGTGACCGGTGACCTCGCCTCCGAGCGGGCCTATATCCGGTCGGTGACGATGAGTTGCATCAACGAGCGCGGTGAGTCCATGGAAACAGGGATGATCGGCTACGCTGTGTCTGATTTTGATGGTCGCAACGGGATCCGTGGCACGGTGGTATCACGGGCCGGTAAGGC
>NZ_JAPCIZ010000134.1:1571-5514 GCF_027707725.1 Aeromonas sp. QDB25
TCCTTCCTCTCCGCAGTCGCTGAGGCCACCAAGCCACAAGCCATCCCGACACTGGACCAGAACCCCGGTGAACAGACCACCTTCCAGACACCGGACATGACTGATGTCGGCAAGAGCGGCGTACTGGGTGGCGTCTCGGGTGGTGCTGACCGTCTTGCTCAGTACGCGATCTCGATTGCCGAACAGCAGTGGCCAGTCATCGAAATTTCACCCGGCACCCCTGTGACGTTCTTCCTTGAGAAGGGAATGAGCTTACCGGTGATCGAATAAGGAGCTTCCATGCCAGACCATCCATTGCCTCCCTTTAACGCGCACGGTGATGCCCCAGGCGACGAGCACCACGATCCCGAGACGGGATCGGGTGAACAGGACATCCTTCACGGTGAGCCTGCCCGAGCGACCTCGAGCGTCGCTGAGCCCGCCCCCGTGGTCGAACCGTCACCGTCCGCCAAGGAGTTCAACTGGCAACCGGTGCTAGGCGTGTTGGGGGTGCTTAACCTGGTGGGTCTGCTCTGGTTGGCCTACTCCATGCACTCAATGTCCTACTACGACCTGCACGATGCGCCGCTCATCTACTACGCCAAGCCCGAGGAGATCGTGTCACAGGCCATGCTCAAGAAAGACCCGAACAAGGCTCAAGCTGACTTGATTGCCCGCTTGAAGATGAACCACGGCCTCGTGCTCAACGAGAACGCGGTTGTCATAGCCGCGCCGGAATTTAAGATGTATCCGATGCAAGAACCCGACACTAGCAAAGGTACTGAGTAATGTTCGCTGCCCCTGCCCCCTACCCCGTTCCTGAGCCCGTCGTGGCCGAGTGTGTTTCCACCGCCTCGCGCACCTATGCCGTTCCTGAATTGGTGATCCGCACCATCCTGAAGGTGGAAGGTGGCAAGGTCGGCACCATGTCGCGCAATACCAATGGCTCTTATGACCTCGGGCCAATGCAGATCAACACCATCAACCTGAGCCTCATCAACAAGGAATACCCATTCCTGACCTGGAAGCACATCACCTACAACCCGTGCATCAACATCATGGTCGGCACCTGGTTCCTGAGTTCCAAGATCCGGGCTCGCAAAGGGGTCATCTGGGAAGGGGTGGGTGATTACCACTCGGTAACGCCCTCCAAGCGTAACGTCTACCTCAGCCGCTTTTTGACCCACTACACACGCCTCAAGAAGCAATACGGTTTCAAGCCGGTCAAAGGCGGGTATACTGAGTCCCTGCAAGCCGTAGAGCCCCAACTCGCCCAAGAGCAAACCCAACCGGTGTCCCTGGCCAACATCCCCACCATGTTGTCACGCCAGCTCTCTGGCAAAGACTTGCAGGACTCCCCTCCCACCTTCGCTTCCATGTTCCGTCCGAGGCAATGAATCGCCCCCTAATCCATCCCCCTACAATGTGAGCGGAGCGTGAAAACGCTTCCGTTCAATCATAGGCGCGTGTTATAGTCGTTTTACAAACTACTTGTGGAGTGACTGTCATGTACGCCAATCACCGTTCTGGCTTCAAGCATCCGTCTGTGCCTGCCTCCGCTTCGCAGGTGCCTCACTACGACGAGTCTGACTACGTCGACCAGCAGTACAACGGCTATGCAGACGAGCCTGCCCCCACGCAAGCGCCCGTCCACCAGCAGCGCCGTCAGGGTGCAGCGACACAGGCCCCGCAGCAGGAATCCAAGGCTGCCAATGGAGCGCAAGGCAAGTATCCCGAGTATTTCAGCATCAAAATTCATGGTTCCAAGGCTGCCCTCAACTTCATACCCGACATCACCCGAAAAAACTTCCTGACCATCTCCATCGAGGCGGCGGAAATGCTCAACCCGGCCAATCGGACCTACAACTGGGGCAATAAGACGCGCATCCAGCTCACCCGCACCGAGTATCTGGAGGTGGTGGCCGTGCTGCTGGGGATGGGGGAAACCTGCAAGGCAAAATTTGATAACCATGGCGTTCAGGGCGGCCCCAAGAAAGGGTTCCAGCTAGAGCACCAAGGCCGTCATGTCTTCTTCTCGGTCTACGAGAACAACAAACCCGTCCGCGCCGTGCCCGTCCCGCTGATGGAGGCCATCCAGGTCGCGCACATGATGATCTCCATCTACGTCGAGAACTACCCCGGAATTACCAGCGACACCGTCATGACAAGTCTTAATCAGGCTATCCGTAAACGCGATATGGAATCTCGCAAACAGAGCTAATGATATTTGATTATGTTTGGTGTTTTCAGGCAATATTAAGCAGTTTCGTAAGGACTATCACAATGAACAGTAACGCTACCCCTAAGAAGATGGGTTCACACCGACTACCGCCGCCCTTGTTTACTTGGGAGGAGTTCGAACCAATGCGCAGTTACCTGAGCCGATTCGAGAAGTCCGGCGTGATCACTCAGGAGGAGATGGGCACACGGCTTGGCTGTGCGACCATCAACACCTACTCGAAATGGGAACGTGGTGAGCAAGTCGCCTCCCCCGTTGGCTGCCGGGCGCTTGAACTGCTGCTGTACCATACCCTGGTCAAAGCGGGCCAGTTCACGACCGAAGAAGAAGCCCTGTCGCGCTATTACCAATTCAAGGCCATCCATCGCAAGAATGCGGCGGTGCAGATCTCCCGTCCTGTCGATGTGGACAAGAAGATCCAAGCCATCCAGAGCCTCGCCTATGAGGCGTTGTGCATGAAGTCCGGTGCGCAGTCGCGTAACGCCGTCATTGTCGATGGTTACCAGTGCCAGCTGACCTCCGGCAAGCTGGAGTTCAGCCCCGGCTTTAACCGCAATGGCAAGCTGGCGGGTAACACGCTGGAGGTGTTGTCGCTGATGGCCGGTCTGGTCACGCAGGACTACCAGAACATGGCCGAGTACGCGAACCCCGGTAGCGGCATTCCTGAGATGGTCACCAACATCTATCGTGAAAATCGCGACCCTCGGTTCAAATACTACAACGGGGTCATCCCGTGCGAGTTCTTCACCGTGCAGCGGGTGCGCAGCGACATCGTCATTGAGATGCCCAAGGATCTCGTCACTAAGGTCAACGCTTTCCTGGCCGAAGGTGCCAAGCTGACCGAACGCGATGAACGCGAAGAGCTCTCCCCCGAGCAGCTACGTGTCGCACTACGGGCCATCATCAAGAAAATGCCCGAAGCCCTCGTGACAGATAAGGGTGAAGTGTCGCTGCCAAAGCCGGTGTTCACCATCAAGCACATGATCGGCTCCAACCAGCGGATCAAGTCCAAAGACGTCAGCATCATCGAGCAAGCCCTGTGCCACCTGCTGGGTGAGCAGTACGCAGACATCCGTGAGCCTGCCGCCATGCTGGTTCGCAATGCCTACGGCCGCCGCAAAGCTGATCGGGCGCACATCAACACCCACTTCTTCAAAGCGGCGATCGACGCGCGTTCGCTGGCGATCACCCTCCACCAGCCCAAGGCTTTGGAGGCGATTAACGCTTTCATGAAGGGCATGACCGACCCCGAATCGTCCGCCCCGGACGTCAAGGGCAACGTCGATCTTATCCAAGGCCGCGCCCGCAAAATTACGGCAGGCTTGGTGGTCACCCCGGACAGCTATTACCAGATCAACGGTAACCAGCTTGAGATCTCCGACATCATCTCGCGCCGTAACAGCGTGCGGGTTCACATCATCAATGCCATCGAGCGCCTGCTGCGTGACGCCAACAAGGTCTACCTGACCCACTCCCAAGTGGCCGGGGCGATCATCAAGCGCACCCGCAATGAGCTCAAGCTGGTCAGTGCCCTCAACAAACCGCACATGCTGGACGAGTTCATGGAGCACAAAGCTCGCGTTGAAGCCGCCGCCAATGAGCAAGGGCTCTCCACCCCTGAGCTCAAACAGCAGATTGCTGAGCTGATGGCGCAGTACGACATCACTCCTCAAGAGGTGCCCGGCATTGCGATGGAGGTGGACTGCCACTTCTTCAGCTTTGAGC
>NZ_JAPCIZ010000135.1:0-5365 GCF_027707725.1 Aeromonas sp. QDB25
ATCAGGCCGCCCGATGAAGCAGGAACCCGGTACTGCGCGAGCAGCTATCACCCAGTAATGGGAATCCCCCTCCTGTGACGCGAAGCGCTAAGGTGGGGGAGGATGTCAAGGTGAAGACTTGCGCCGCGCGGTGCGCTGGCTCAGCGAACACCATCAACACGACATCCGGGCCATCGAAGAGGCCTGCCTGCGCTTCGATCTCTCCCCGCTGGATGAGGAGTTCCTGATTCGCCATTGCCGCGAGCAGCAGCCAACAAGCCGGACAGGTTAGACGAAGTTGGCCAGGTTGATGCCAAACTCCTTGGGGTCCACCGTGCTCTCTATGGTCTCCTGAACCCCGTTTTTGGCGAGATCCAGCCACTGCACCTCGAGATAATGGCGATGGCCTGCGTGATAGATCACCTTGACCACGGGCTTGAGCGGTTGCTGTTCGTTGCGCTGCATCACGATGGCCAGGCGCTGGTTGGAGAGCAGCACCAGGGTACCCACCGGATAGACCCCCATGCACTTGATGAACCTGGTTACCAGGTCGGCATCAAAATGCAGATCAACCCCCTTGAGCAGAATGCGAAACGCCTGGGTTGGCTGCATGCCCTGTTTGTATACCCTGTCTGCCGTCACCGCATCGTAGACATCGACGATGCCGCTCATGCGGGTGTAGAGGGAGAGCTGATCCCCCTTGAGGCGCCGCGGGTAGCCGGTGCCATCGATCCGCTCGTGATGGTTGGCGGCCACCTCCAGCATGATGGGGGTGATGCCGGCGGTGGCGGCCAGGATGTCGTGGCTGTGGACCACGTGCTCGCGCATCACCTCCAGCTCCTCATCGGTGAGCTTGCCCGGTTTGTTGAGCACCTCGTCCGGGGTCATGATCTTGCCTACGTCGTGGAGCAGGCCACCCAGGGTCAGCTCCTTGAGCACGCTGCGATCCAGCCCCAGGTAGCGGCCGAAGTGCGCCAGGAGGATGGCGACATTCATGGAGTGCTCCATCAGGTAGGCATCCTTGGCACGGATCCGCGCCAGACAGAGCATGGCATCGCCGTGGGTGAACATGGTATCGACCATCTCTTCGGCCACGGCGGCAAGGGGCGTGATGTCTATGGGCTCTCCGGCCTTGAGATGGCGAATGAACTTGCCCTGGAGTTCGCGCGCTTCCTGATAGAGCCGACGGATCTTGAGCTCGCGCCCTTCACCACTGCCGATCTGACGAGAGGAGCCCGCCCCGTTTGTCACCACATCCGCCGGGCTTGCCGTGCCCCCTCCCGGCAGCTTGCTGCGGGCAAGATCCACCCGCACCGTCAGCACGCCGCGCCGGATCAGCGCCTCCACCTGTTGAGGGTTGGTCACCATGCCCGTCTGGGCAATCTCCATGGCGCCAGTCTGGTTGGCAATGGCAATGACATACATGCCAGGTTTCAACTGGCTGACGGGGATGACGGGGTGAGACTTCGTCGGCTTCATGGGTACATCCTGGGCTTATTACTATGTGTGATGTCGGTCTGCTGACGGCAGTCTATCACTGGCACATCATGGCGTCAGGCGCCATCTTGAGTCCCTGTCGCTTAGTACTGGTGTTGTCGGGTCTGACCGATATAATGTCGCCCCCAATCATGATGGATTCCGAGGTTTTTGCATGCGGCTCGACAAATTTCTTTGCGATTGCTCCGATTTGACCCGTTCCCAGGCGGGCAAGCTGATCCGTCAGGGGGAAGTGCTGGTAGACGGCGTGCTGGTCAAGCAGCCCGCCTTTCACATCAATGAGCAACACCAGATCGAGTTTGACGGTGTCACCTTGACCCTGAACCTGCAGAATCGCTACTTCATGCTGCACAAGCCGGAAGGATATGTCTGCTCCAACGAGGACCCGGATCACGCCACCGTGTTCCACCTGCTCGACGAGCCGGCCATGGGTAAACTGCACGTGGTGGGGCGCCTCGATCTCGATACCACCGGGCTGGTGCTTATCACCGATGACGGCCAGTGGTCCCATCGCATCACGTCGCCCCGGCACGAGTGTGCGAAGACCTACCACGTCTGGCTGGCTGATCCCGTGAGTGAAGAGGCCATCTCGCTCTTTGCCGACGGTATCTACCTGCGCAACGAGAACGACAAGACCCGCCCTGCGGAGCTGGAAATCCTGGACGATCGGGAAGCTCGCCTGACCATCCACGAGGGCAAGTATCACCAGGTGAAGCGGATGTTCGCCGCCATCGGCAACAAGGTGGTCGGGCTGCATCGGGAACGCATCGGCGATCTGGCTCTGGACGATGAGCTGGCACCGGGGGAATACCGGGAGCTGACCGAAGAGGAAGTGGCTCTGTTCTAGGGGCGCGATCGCCTCTCTCCCTGTCCGGCGCGGGGGAGCATCGGCGGCTCAGAGCCGCCGATGGGCGTGTTGGTCCTTCCTTCTTGCAGGAGAGACGGGGCTCAGTTCCCCATTCCCAGCACCAGGGCCGTGCCCAGGGTGGCCAGCAGGGCTCCGGCCCAGGCGGGGAGCGAGGGACGCATCCCCGAGTGCCACCACAGCAAGGGCAGCAGAATGACCGGTGTGGTGGAAGACAAGATGGCCACCATGCCCACATCTCCCTGACGCAGGGCCACCAGGATCAGGGTCATTCCCAGCGTCATCGCCAGAAATCCGTTGATGCCTATCATGCCGAGCACCTGCCGGTTGATGGGGTTGTGCGGCATGGCGAGCGGCAGGCGCAGTGCCCGCAAGACGCAGTGTGCCAAGAGGGCGCTGCCCATGCGCACGCCGGAAGCGCTCACCGCGTCCACGGTGCCGCTCATCATCACCGGCTTGGCGATGATGGCTCCGAGGCTCTGGCACAGGGCTGCGGTGAGGCCAAGGGCTATGCCGACCACGAGGCGGCCGCGCACCTGCTCCCATTCGTTCTGCGGGTTGTCGCCACGACGACCAAACAGGATGGCGAGCATGACCCCGGCCAGGACCAGCAAGGCGCCTGGCAGGCGCCAACCATCGAGCCGCTCGCCAAAGAGCCAGAGCCCAAGCAGGGCGGAGAAGAGGGCGTGGCAGGAGAAGAGCAGACCGCTGCGCCTGGGGCCGAGCCGGTTCATGCAGGCAAAGAGGGCGGTGTCGCCGACGAAGATGCCGATGAGGCCGGAGAGGGCCAGCAGGGGAAGGGCGCTCTCGGTGAGGGTCTGCCAGCCTCCCGTCACCAGACTTGCGCTGGCCAGCATCAGGCTGACCAGGAACATCCGCCAGCGGCTGTAGGCAAAGGCCCCCAGATGGCGAGCCGGTTTGACGGAGATGAGGGCGGCGATCGCCCATAAACTGGCGGCAGCCAGCGCCAACCATTCGTAACCCATAAAGACCCCTGAAACGGTAGACGACAACCGGACCTACAGGCGACATATCACCCCGGGCCGATTGCTTACGGGGCAGGGGAGCGTGCCTTCTTGCTGTCGCACGCACCCGTGGCCGCTATGTCGTCATAAAACCATGAAAAAAATAGCCCGGAAGACTCCCTCTATCGGGCAGGCCCGATACAATACGGGCCGTCTTCGGGGATAACAAGCGCGGCATCATGCATTCGTTTCCAGGCGCACCGCCGGCCTTCTCCCTATTGCAGTCAAAAGAATTGAACGAGGTTAATGTATGTTTTACCGTTTCGCCGTCAGGCCAGCCCGTCGCTGGCTATCTCCCTTACTGCTTGGGTTGATGGCGGTGCCGCCGTCACTGGCTAGTAGCGTGGTTGAGCAGACTTACATTTCAGATAGACAAACCCTGGTCAAAGGCAATGGCGCCGAACCCGAGTCCCTCGATCCGGCCCTGATCCGCTCCGGCTTCCCAGGGGAGGTGGTGCTGGTGGACCTGTTCGAGGGGCTGGTGAGCGAGGATGGACAGGGCATGATAGTGCCAGCCCAGGCCCAGCGCTGGGAGACCAGCGAGGATGGACTGGTGTGGCGTTTCTTTCTGCGTCCCCAGCTCAAATGGTCCAACGGCGAGCCCCTCACAGCCCGGGATTTCGTCTACGCCTGGCGGCGGCTGCTGAATCCGGCGCAGGCTTCCCCCTCCGCTGGCCTGTTGCTGGCGACCGGCATCAACAATGCTCAGTCCATTTATGCCGGTGCGCTCGATCTCGATGCCCTGGGGGTGGAGGCAGAAAGCGACCAGATCCTGAAAGTGACCCTGGAGCGTCCCGTTCCCTATTTCCTGCAACTGGTCAGCCAGCGTCCCTTCGTGCCGGTCAACGAACGGGTCATCACCCAGTTTGGCAAGCAGTGGACCCAGCCAGGCAAGATGGTGAGCAATGGCCCTTACAAGCTGGCGAGCTGGGTGGTGAACGAGCGCATCGAAGCCGAGCGCAACCCCCAGTACTGGGATGACGCCCATACCCGGATCCAGCGGGTGACCTACCTGCCGCTCGCTTCCCAGCATGGGGAGCGGCTGCGTTACGAAGCGGGGGAAATCCAGCTCACCAACAAGGTGGCGCTGGAGTACTACCAGAAGACCATGCAGGAGGCACCGGAGCGGATCTGGGGTTTGCCGCTGCTTGGCACCTATCTTTATACCTTCAATCTCAATCTCCCTGAATTGCAGGATGTGCGGGTGCGCCAAGCGCTCTCCATGGCCATTGATCGCTACTTGCTGACCGAGAAGGTGAGCGGCCAGGGAGAACGTCCTGCCTGGTCATTGCTGCCCGCCATGCCAGGTTATGACGAACTGGATACCCCCCTCTCCCGGGAAGACCAGTCAACTCGGTTGGCCCGCGCAGCCGCGCTGTTGGCCCAGGCAGGCTACAACAGCGCCCATCCCCTCAGGTTGACACTGACCTACAACACGTCGGAGAACCACAAGAAGCTGGCTCTGGCGGTGGCGGCCATGTGGAAACCGCTGGGGGTAGAAGTCTCCCTCAACAACATGGAGTGGAATGCTTATCAGGTGGCCAAGAACAGTGGTGATTTCATGCTGGCTCGTTCATTTTTGTTTGGTGATTATGTCGAGCCGTCGTCCATGCTTGGCAGTTTCCGCTGCCAGGATCCCCAGAACGAGAGCGGCTACTGCAACCCCGTCTTCGATGGTCTGCTGCAGCAGGCCGCCGAGACCCTGGATGCCAACGTTCGGTCCGGGATCTATCATCAGGCCGAGCAACTGCTGATGGAGGAGGTGCCCGTCATCCCCGTCTATCACTACAACCAGATGAGACTGGTGGACCCGGCACTGCGCGGCTTGCCGAGCCGCAACCTCAAGGGCGCCATCGCCACCAAGGATCTCTATTTCAGCCAGCCATCATAAATGCGAAAGGGGACTCCCTCCGACGTAGGTGGGAGGGGAATTTCGCCGGGGCGTCAGCCCCGCTGGTTTTGAATGTATTGCTTGATCACCTCCAACGGTGCTCCGCCG
>NZ_JAPCIZ010000136.1:0-5287 GCF_027707725.1 Aeromonas sp. QDB25
ACAAGATCAAAGTGATAAAGCGCATGGCATATGGATTTAGGGACTCAGAATACTTTTTTCTGAAAATCAAGGCGGCCTTCCCCGGAAAGCCGCGATGAACCTTTTTTTATGCCCGCCTCGCTCTTCCCGCACGTGTCATTCCCGCCTTTTGCATTCCAAACCCTGTGATCTCCCCATCTTTCCCGTCATTTATCTGGTGTGGGCCAGGAAGCGGCCCCCTGTTCAAGGGCTGAACCGTAGTTTTTATGCACTTAAATCGGAAAAAAGCCGGTTGTTGAAGCAACGCAATTTTTTACCCCTTTAGGGGTGACAAAATATCCATTAACCCTTCAGGGGTAATTAATGACAGCGGATCCCGGGCAGCTGGCCGATGGGGACATGGATAAAACACACGAGGTAATGGAATGATCTTGATGGAATTTTTGGTGGTACTCGGCTGCTTGCTGCTGGGTACCCGCTTCGGGGGCATGGGGCTGGGTCTTATCAGCGGTATCGGTCTGTTCCTGCTGACTTTCGTCTTCGGTCTGGTGCCGGGCGAGCCGCCGGTGCAAGTGATGCTGACCATACTGGCGGTCATTGGCTGCGCCGCCACCCTGCAGACCGCCGGCGGTCTCAACCTGATGATGCAGGTGGCCGAGCGTCTGCTGCGCCGCCACCCCCAGTACATCACCCTGCTGGCGCCGCTCACGACCTGGACCCTCACCTTCCTGTGCGGCACCGGCCACGTGGTCTACACCATGTTCCCCATCATCGCCGACATCGCGCTGCAGAAGAACATCCGCCCGGAGCGCCCCATGGCAGTGGCGTCCGTTGCCTCCCAGATGGCCATCTGCGCCTCGCCGGTCTCGGTGGCCGTGGTCTCCATGGTCTCCATCCTGGCGGCGGCTCACGGCGTGGGTCAGGCCTACGGTCTGCTCGACATCCTGATGGTGGCCATCCCCTCCTCTCTCATGGGTGTCATGATGGCGGCCCTGTGGAGCCTGCGCCGCGGCAAGGATCTGGACAAGGACGAGGAGTTCCAGGCCAAGATCAAGGACCCTGCCCAGCGGGACTTCATCTACGGCGGTGGTGAAACCCTGCTCAACACCAAGTTCCCGAAAGAGGCCTACTGGTCCACCTGGATCTTCTTCGCCGCCATCGCTGCCGTGGTGCTGCTGGGGGCCGATGAGGCGCTGCGCCCCGTCTTCACCATCAAGGAGAAGACAGGCCCCCTCTCCATGAACCTGGTGATCCAGATGATGATGCTGATCGCCGGCGCCATCATCCTGATGCGCTGCAAGGTCAAGCCGGGGGAGATCGCCAACGGCGCCGTCTTCAAGGCGGGCATGGTCGCCATCTTCTCCGTGTTCGGGGTCGCCTGGATGAGCGAAACCTTCTTCCAGGCCCACATGCCGCTGCTCAAGGAGACCCTGGCCCACGTGGTACAGGCCCAGCCCTGGACCTACGCCCTGGTGCTCTTCCTCATCTCCAAGCTGGTGAACAGCCAGGCCGCGGCGCTCACCGCCATCGCCCCCATGGGGCTGGCGCTGGGGGTCGAACCCAAACTGCTCATCGCCTTCCTGCCGGCGAGCTACGGCTACTTCGTGCTGCCGACCTACCCGAGCGATCTCGCCTGCATCGGCTTCGACCGCTCCGGCACCACCCGCATTGGCAAGTTCATCATCAACCACAGTTTCATCATTCCGGGCCTCATCGGGGTGGTGACCTCCTGTACCCTGGGCTTCATCCTGACCAGCATCCTGCTGTAACAGGCATCCAGTGCGAGCGGCTCCCCCGTGGGAGCCGCTTTTTTATCCCCGCATCTCCGACCCGCGCTTTGCCATCGCCCCCCACTCTGGGTAGCATGACCCCTCTTTTCTTTGCGGAAATCCCCCATGTCTCGCGTCATCCTGCTCTGGAGCGGCGGCAAAGATGCCATGCAGGCCCTCTGCCACGCCCGGGAAGCGGGCCATCAGGTGGTGGCCCTGATCACCTTTGCCCCGCCAGCGCCCCGCTTTCTCGCCCATCCCCTGTCACAGGTTCGCCGTCAGGCGGCGGCCCTCGTACTGCCCCATCGGCTGGTCACCATCGAAGCGCCGTTCGATCTCGGTTATGAGCGGGCCCTGGCGACATTGAAAGAGGAGTGGCAACTCGATGGGGTCGTCACCGGCGACATCGACAGCGTGGGGGGCGCGCCGAACTGGATCCGCGAGCGCTGTCGCCCCCTGGGGCTCACCGTTCACACCCCGCTCTGGCAACAACCCCGCGAGGCGTTGCTGGCGGACATGCTGGCCCGCGGCATCGTCGCCCACCTCTCCTGCGTCGATACCCGGGTACTGGCCCCCGAGTGGGTGGGGCGCCGGCTCGATGCTGGCACCCTCAGCGATCTGCAGCAACTGGCGGATCGGGATGGCTTCGATGCCTGCGGCGAGCAGGGGGAATACCACACCATGGTGACCGACGGCCCCGGGTTTGCGGCGCCGCTGACGCTCGGCCACTGGCAGGCGGCGCGCCAGGAGCACCTCGCCTATCTGCTGGAGGACGAGGAATGACGTCTCACGAGGGCGACACAAGCAAAACGGGAGGCGTTGGCCTCCCGTTTTGCTTGTCCTTAACGTTGACCTATTTGGCCAGCTTGCCCAGCACCCGCTTAAGCAGGCGGATGCGCGGTTCGATGCTGTCTAGCAGCAGGAATTCCGCCTCCGAGTGGAAGCCGCCCCCCATGGGGCCGAAGCCATCGAGGGACGGCACCCCGGCCGCCGCGGTGAAGTTGGCATCGGAGCCGCCACCGGCCTCCAGCCAGGTGAAGGGGACGCCCTCCTCCCTGCCTGCCGCCTCCACCAGTGCCATCAGGGCCTCGGTGTCACCGCTCGGGCGCATCGCGGGCTTGAAGCTCTGGCGCGCCACCTCGACCCGGCAACCGGCGAGGAAGGGGTTGTTGGCCATGAAGGTGAGCCGGTCGTGCACCGTCTGCGCCTCTTCGTTGCGCCAGAAGCGCAAATCCACGATCGCCTCGGCAAAGTCGGGCACCACGTTGACGCCGGTGCCCCCCTGCACCACCCCCACGTTCATGGTGGTGCCGGTCTCCATGTTGACCTGTTCGTTGATGGCAAGCACCCAGTGGGCCAGCTCCGTGATGGCGGAGATCCCTTGTGCCAGGGCCGAGCCCGCATGGGAGGCCTTGCCGTGGAAGGTGATGCGGTACTTGGCATTGCCCTTGCGGGCGCTGATGAGATCCCCGCTCGGGCGCGCCGCTTCGGCCACCAGCACGCAGCCGCTCTGTCTGGCCCGCTCCACCAGCCAATCTTTGGACCAGGGAGAGCCAATCTCCTCGTCGCAGTTGCAGCAGACCAGCACCTTGAGCCTGGCCAGCACGGCCGGGTCCAGCTCTTTCAAGGCATACCAGGTAGAGAGCAGGCCGCTCTTCATGTCCGAGACGCCGGGGCCAAAGGCCTGATTGCCTTCGACTTTCAGCGGGCGTTTGGCCGCCGTCCCCTCGGGAAAGACGGTGTCCATGTGGCCCACCAGCATGACATCGTAGTGCTCCGCCCCCGGGGCATTGGTTGCCTCCAGGCAAGGGCCGCACTCGGCGGCGAACTGGTGGCGGGTCACCTGCCAGCCGATGGCCTCATATTTCTCCGTCATGATGTCGGCGACCCGGGCCACCCCGGCCGGGGTGCGGGTGCCGCAGTCGAGGTTGATGAGCGGGGCCAGATCCGCCAGATAGGTATCGAGGGAGAACGGGCGCTTGAGATCGTTCATTGTCTTCTCCATGGAACAATCTGCGTAAAAGACAGACTGTTTTTGCAACGATAAGAGTGGGCGGGCACTCGGCGCCGCCTCGTCAACGGCGGTCGGCCAGCGTGGATCGACTGGCCGCCGCCTCTACACCAGAGCCTTTACATGAACAGCAGATAGTTGAGGAGCAGCGCCGTCACCAGGGCCCCCGCCATGGGCACGCTGGTGCGCTTGACCACCACGAAGGGAGAGACCTTGGCGATGCCCGCACAGGCGATGAGCACCGCCGCGATGGGGGAGACGGTGCGGCCAATGCTGGAGGCGAGCTGCATCGGCAGCAGCATGGTCACCGCCGGCACGCCAAACTTGGCCGCCACGGCGGGGGCCAGGGAGGAGAAACTGAGGAAGGCCGCGTTGCCCGAGCCCATGATGACCGCCGCCACCATGATGAGCCCCACCATCACCAGGGTCATCAGGCCGCTGCCGATGCCGGCATTGCTGGCAGAGTGCAGCAGGGTGTCGATGGCGCCGATGGCCTTGAGGGATTCGGCGAAGAGCTCGGCACAGACGATCAGCGCCACCACGGGGCCGAACACCTTGCCCATGCCGTCGAGGAAGCTGGACAGCCCCGCGAAGGCGGTGCGCACCGAGCGGGTGCGCAGCAGCTCGCACAGCATGCCGATAAAGACCGACAGCAGCATGGCCACCTCCACACTGACGCTGATGGTGGTCACCAGCAGCTTGGAGAAGGTCATCATCAGCACGAAGGGGATGATGGGCAGCAGGCCGTACCAGGTTGGCGCGGCCACCTCATCTGCCCCTTTTTCGTCAAGCTCCGCGTGTTCGCCGCGATGCAGGGCCGGATCCCAGCCCTCCTGGCGGTCACAGTGCCGCTGCCAGAAGAAGTGCAGCACCATGGTCACCAGCAACATGGGAGCCACCAGCCAGATCTGGTAGTCAACGAAATAGCTGGTGGGATCCATGCCGGATTGACCGGCGGAGAAGATGGCGTTGGTCTGGGTCGGGCCGATTTCGAACGCCTGGGAGGTGGCGATGACGCCGCAGGAGGAAGCCGGGCTGATGCCGAGGTTGCGCATCACAGGGTACATGGTGACCATCAACAGCAGGCCGAGGCCGGTGGCAGAGGTGACGAACAGGGAGACGAAGACCGCCACCAGGTAGCAGATGGCCAGCATCAGGTAGCTGGACTGGATGCCCGCCACCGGCTTGACCGCCACCCGCACCAGGGCCTGGGAGGCGCCGATGTGGGACATGTAGGTGGCAAAGCCGGCCACCGCCATGATGGTGAGGCCGAGCCCGGCCGCCCGGTAGGAGAAGATCCCCTTGAACACCTCAAACAGATCGAACAGGGCGAAGCCGGTGCTCTTGTCGGCGGGCAGTATGGGGTGCAATCCCAGCCAGTAGGCGACGGTGAAGAGGGCCATGCCCGCCAGCGCCAGGGTAATCCCCCCGAAAAACTGAGGTGCTCATAAGTAGAATTTTCTCGTATCTTGAACGCAGGAGGTTCTACATGAAAACATCACGCTTTAGCGATGCACAGATCATCGCC
>NZ_JAPCIZ010000137.1:0-5265 GCF_027707725.1 Aeromonas sp. QDB25
CCCTGGCAGGCCGAAGTTGTTCCGCTTCACCCGGTTCGCGATGACGAGACATGGAAGGGGCAGGACATGCCGGAGGGGTTCGAGATCCGTGGTAAGCGGTTGTGCGCCCTGGTAACTGTGGGGCGTGGCGATGATGCGCATCAGGAGTGGATCCCAATCTCAAGCCCGGTGCGGGTACTGGCTGAAACCAGTGACGAATACGGGCGAGGCTATGGCCGATTGTTGGAGTGGCAGGACAGCGCCGGACGGGTGCGCCGTTGGGCCATGCCCGTTCGCTCCCTGGCGATGCGCAATGGCGAAGAGGTATTTGCCGCCCTGCTGGATGCGGGCTTGCCGTTCATCGAGCTGGGGCACAAGCGCAAGCTGAGTGCCTACCTGATGGCCTGTCAGCCCGAACGGCGGATCACCTGTGTAGAGCGAACCGGCTGGCATGGGCGGGCCTATGTACTGCCTCAAGGGTCAATAGGGCCTGATGCCGAGGGGGTGATCCTGCAAACGGCGGGCTATGCGGCCAACGACTTTACCGAGCGGGGCAGCCTGAGCGAATGGCAACAGGGGGTTGCAGGGCTGGCGGTGGGCAATAGCCGCCTCTGCTTTGCCTTGTCGCTCGCCTTTGCGGCTCCCTTGCTCTCCTTGGTAGGTATGGAGGGCGGTGGCTTCCACCTCAAGGGCGAGAGCACGGACGGCAAGACCACCATCATGAAGGCCGCCGCCAGCGTCTACGGCAACCCTGATCGCTACAGCCAGACATGGCGGGCAACCGGTAACGCCATCGAGGGGATAGCCAGCAGGCGCAATGACGCCCTGCTCTGCCTGGACGAGCTGGGAGAGCTGGACGGGCGCGAGGCGGGACAGGTGGCCTACATGCTGGCGAACGGTCAGGGCAAGGGCCGCAGTAAGCAGGATGGCGAGCTACGGGAGCGCAAGGCGTGGCGGCTGCTGTTCCTCTCCACTGGGGAACTGAGCCTAGAAGATCATGCCGCCAGCGCGGGCCAGCGCACCCAGGCGGGGATGGAGGTACGGACTATCCAGATCCCGAGCGACACCGGCCACCATGGGGCCTTTGAATGGCTTCACGGCATGGAGGGCGGGCGCACCTTTGCCGACACCCTCAAGGCCAATGCCGACCACCAGCACGGCAGCGCCTTCCGGGCCTATGCCGAGGCATTGGCCGGGGAGCTGGAAGCGCACAGCGAGCGGCTGAGGGCCGAGATTAAGCGCATTGCCGCCGAGCTGACCCCGCAGGGAGCAGGTAATCAGGTTGGCCGAGCTATCAACCGGTTCGCGCTGGTGGCCGCTGCCGGTGAGCTGGCAACCCGGCTAGGGGTAACCGGCTGGCCCGAGGGTGAGGCGCTGCGAGCGGTGCGGGTATGCCTCAAGGCATGGCTGGCGGAACGGGGCCACCTTGGCAACAAGGAGGATGCCGCCACCCTGGAGCAGGTGCGCGGGTTCGTCACTGCCCACCAGTACACCCGCTTTGCCGACTGGTTCGACGCCAACCACCGCCCGGCAAACATGGTGGGCTTTCGCAAGGTGGAGTCGGACGGCGTTAGCTTCTTTGTGCTGCCCCCAGGCTGGGCCGAGATCACCAAGGGGCGCGACCCCAAGCGAGCGGCGCACCTGTGCCTTGAAGCTGGCTACCTGCTGGCGAGCAAAGATAAGAAGCGGTTACAGCGGCTGTCACGATTGCCCGGCATGGGTAAGGCGGTGCGGGTCTATGTGCTGACCGAGCGGGTATTAGCCGATGAAGGGGATGGCCAAGAGGACGAATGACGCCAGCCAGAAGGAAACAAGGGGCTGCCGAGTGCGGCCCTTTGTTTTTCTGCCTCATGCGTGTGCGCGTGTGAGGAACAGAGAAAAACGGTGGTTACAGTGGTTACACATCTATCAAACAGAGCTGTAAGCCTTATATATCAAGGGCTGTAGCTGTAACCACCTAATCAATATTCAGTGGTTACAGTGTGGTTACAGTGGTTACACCGAGGGCCTGTAACCACCAGCAAAGAGGATTGTAACCACCTGTAACCACCAATTTTCGGGGAAGTGGTTACAGCACAAACCCAGTCTTGGCGCGGGTTAGCGGGACGTTGTAACCACGTAACCACTGTAACCACCATTTTTTTATATATACAGAGCGAACAGCCGATCAAGATCACACTTTTGCCGCAACAGGGGGTTGCCATGTTTCCTTGCAGTATTGCCCTTATGTCCACCGACAAAGAGCGGGCCGAGGCCAAAATAGAGATCCACAACAAACGAGTGAGAGCGCAGACCGCCGAACTGGCAGCGGCCACCGCCGAGGTTATGAGCGCGTTCCCCTCATGCGTGAACGAGCTGGTATTCCACCCGGTCAGACGATGGCGCTTTGATCATGCTTGGCCCACCCAGATGATTGCCGTTGAGATCCACGGCGGGGTTCACTCTGGCGGGCATCATGTCAGTGCCGAGGGCTTCATAAACGACCGACACAAGATGAATGAGGCGATACTGATGGGATGGCATGTGATTGAGGCCACCACCGATGATGTGCGCAATGGCAAGCTAAAGGAGTGGCTGACAAAGGCGTTTGAGCTGTGGGGCAACCTGAACGCTGAGGGGGCACAATGCGACTGACCAACGAACAACGGGAGCAGGTGATCACCCTGCGCCGTCGCCATTCACTGAAAGAGGTGGCTTCTCTGGCTGGCCTCTCTTTGGGAACGGTGAAGTCCATCATCAGCCGATCGGGGCTGTTCACCGACAACCCGAGACACCGGGCCATGTTCACCCTGCCTCCACTACAAAGCAGCGGAGAGACGCTGCCAGCGGTTCAAGAGCTGCCGCCGCAAGAAGTGGTGACCGGGGACAGGGAGGTGGACGCCCTGTTGTGGCTGCGTCAGGTGATAGAGACCGGCGAACCTGCCCGCATCGAACAGGCCAAACAGGCGGCGGGGCAGATCACCACCCCACTAGATGAGCTGGAGAAGCGTTACGGCAAGTGGCTGGTGGCTAAGGCGGGTCACATGCTTGCGGGCCTTGGTAGCATAGGCTTTGCCAATCTGGATGGACTGGCCGAACGAGCCATCACAAGGCGGGCCAATGAGGCTGAGGCCATCGGACGGTTCGGGGATGCGCTGTGGGACGACACCCAGGCGGAGGCGTTCTGCCAGGAGGTACTGAGGGGGCTGGAGCGGGACAGTTGGCAACTGCCGCCTGAACAGGTCGCGGGGCGGTTCAAGGCTGTGCCGGAACTGATGCCACACACCCTGAGCGACTGCCTTCATGAGCTGGCCTATTGGAACGAGCTGTACCGGCTGCGCAATGCGTGCGACACCCAGGGTTATTATGAAAACAGCATAGAGGCACACGCCCGAGACTGGTTTGTGTTTGGTCTGCTGGCTGAACTGCGACCGAGAAACAGGGAAGAGGCGCGGGCAACCCTGCGCTACCTGATGAGCAGTGAGCGGGACGACGCACCAGAGGCCGAAGGGATCTTGGAGAACCTGCTAGGGTGATTGCCCAGATAACCAGGACGAGTCGTGGTATGCTTACCATGAGCCGTTTGGAAGTTCGCACTGAGCAATTGGAGCCCAGCGTTATGAAGCCAAGCGGTTCAACAAGCCCGTTCTGGTGAACCACGCTTGGGCAATTGGAGCCCTTGGGTCGTACTAGGCGGGCTTTGTCTTTATGGAGTGGAACACCGACCGGCACGCTGAAAGCCGCGCAGTTGCCGGCCCGGATAGTGTGTCGTGTCCCGCCGACCGGTACGCTAAGATAGACGCCTGCCAGCACGTGCGATTGAGGAAATACCATGACCAAATCAAAGGAGCCTACCCCCCTTCAAGAGGCCACCTCTCCATCGTCTCCAGAAGCGCACGAGGGGGCACCGACATTCCCTCCGCCGCATCCGTTCGAAACATATCTGTTCGAGAGGCTGACAACCTACGCGCAGGGGTATCTGCCGCTACCTTGGCCTCACGATCGCATACTGATGAGCGAGGAGGTACAGGCCGAGCAGGACAGGAGACAGGCAGAGAGGTCCGCCGAGATAGAAGCGGAGCTGGCCGCACGTGAGAGCGCACGGTTGGCAGCGCTTGAGCGAAAGCGGATCTCATCGAGGCGTTATGCCATGAAGCGTTGGACCGCTACGGCCTGGGCACGTTTACGCCAGTGGATAAGAGCGCATCATGGCTAAACCAAAGACGCCACCGTTTACACCCAGGCACCTAACACCGGAAGAGATCGAGTCACTGCGGCAGGACCGCAAACGCCGGCACGAGGCGAACATGAAAGCATTCGAGACGATGGATCTATCCCGCCTGATGCCAACCGAGCTAGAGGGCGAGAAGCCAGAACAGGAGATACAACCGTGACCTCTACAAGCCGCCGCCATGACCGGCAACAGGATGAGCGGACGGAGATCCTGACCGGGGGCGGAATACTCAGGCTGTGAGCACCCCAGCTTTCCCGAAATGGGAAACCTTTCCCCAGAACGGTGAAGGTGCTCCAAGTTCAGTAACGGTATCAAGGAAATCGTGATCCCCTACCCCGTCACCTGGAACGAGCCCATGCTTCCCACCGCACCTATAACCGCATATGGATCCGGGCAGCCATGATCACCAGCGGCTGACTTTTCAGCCAATCCGCAAGACCCTCTCCGAGCTGGGAAGATTCTCCCCTCTCCGACTTCGACCCCTCCCACATTGGATTCCCCGAGACACACGGTAAGAAGTGTCACGGTTTCTCGGACAGTGTCCGGGCAACCATGACAGCAACTCCGCACCCAAATTGGCAGTAAACCGCCACCCCCCTCGCCAATACTGGCCGCAAACTCCGCAGTTAAACCGGCATACGAGCCAGATGAAAACGGGCATTCCCGCTTCTAGGCTCTACCCTCGACAACTTTGCGACACCCCACCACGGCCAGCACCAGGCCAGCCAGGGGAACCCCTCTCATCTGGTAGGCTTCTTGCTGATCTCCATTCTGCGCAAATTGCGCAATTCAGCCAAAAACGAAAAACAACCGCGAGTTGCGCAAAACGGTTGCTAATTAGCTGGCAGCCTAAGCAGCACAAGGGATTGCGGGGGATTGAGCAGGTTAGGGAACTGCGCAAATTGCGCAATTCATAAGTGCGCAGAGCTGCGCAGATTGGTGAATTGCTCACAAGGGGGAAATGAGGTGTTGAGCACAGGGATTTGAACCCGCATCCGACAAGGGATTTGAACCAACCTTCTGTGGTGCTGGAGAGGTAGAACCAGTGGCTCAAACACCAAAAGCAGAGGGGG
>NZ_JAPCIZ010000138.1:0-5164 GCF_027707725.1 Aeromonas sp. QDB25
TTGATGCCCTCCAGTGGAAAGATTGGGCAACACAGGTTCAACGACTGCATACAGGTAAGTAATCCAAGGCAACGGCGGCTTTAGAGGAAATTTTTCACCGGCCGGTTATGGCCGGCTGCACTCATTGGGATTTTAAACCTGAACGGCAGCCCTATGATGCAAAGGAGCCGTTCAACTCAATACGGATCACCGCTCTGGCAGCTTACCCAGTTGCTTGATGACGCCGATGCCAACCAAGGAGCGCATCTGCGTGATCGCGATGGCGTTTAATTGCGTCAATCGCTCCGGCGCTGAAAGCCCTTGATGGATCAGGACCGCGTTGATGCTCTCCATATTGGATAGCACGACCAATTGCTCCAGGGTCGCGATATCACGCATGTTGCCGGTTTGGTCGGGATTGGCTTGCCGCCATTGAGTGGCCGTCATCCCAAACAGTGCGACGTTGAGTAGATCGGCTTCGCTGGCATAGACGGTGGCGGTTTGCGTTTTGGTTAGTTGCGGCGGAATCAGGCGTTCCTTGATGGCGTCCGTGTGAATACGGTAGTTGACCTTGGACAGCGTGCGCTGGAAATTCCATTCCAGCGAAATGGCTCGCGCTTCTTCATCCTTGAGGCGCTGAAATTCCTTGATCAGGTACAGCTTGAACTCGGGGCTGAGCCAAGAACCGAATTCGAAAGCGATATCCTTGTGGGCATAGGTGCCGCCGCCACGTCCAGCTTTGGCATAGAGACCGATGGCGTCTGTGGTATCAATCCATTTTTTCGGCGACAGTGAGAAACTGTTCAGACCGGCCTGACTCTTAAACCTCTCGAATTCGAGAGGTTTAAAGGCTGGGTTGTAAATTTGCTCCCATATACCGAGGAACTCTATGGTGTTGCGGTTCCGCAACCAACTGTAGAGAACGCTTTCATCCCCGAATCGTTTCACCATGTCAGTCAGTGAAATGTAATCCTGTTCGTGACGAGTCGTGATGGTCACTTCGGCGCCGTGCACCGTAATGCTGCGATTTTTCATGTTGATGAGTCCAAAGCCTGTCGGAAAACAACTGTTTTGCGACAGGCACCGTTCGGCTACCAAAATCGCGTATTAACCCCGCCAAAAAATATGCGGAAAACAATGCCGCTATGGTATAGCATACGGAAATCATAGGCTATGGGTTTTCCACACATGCTTGTCGGCTACATGCGCGTCTCTTCCGACTCTGATCGACAAACCACGGATCTACAACGCGATGCCCTGTTGGCGGCAGGCGTTGATGCGCGCCACCTATTCGAGGATCGCGCGTCCGGCGCCAAGGATGATCGTCCGGGGTTGGCCAAGGCGCTGGCGTTTGTTCAACCTGACGATGTTCTTGTCGTCTGGAAGCTGGACAGGCTTGGCCGCTCGCTGTCGCATCTGCTCACCATCGTTGACACGTTGCGGGAGCGGCAGGTCGCTTTTCGTTCGCTCACCGAAGGCATGGATACCACCACGCCATCGGGCGAGCTATTGTTTCAGGTGTTCGGTGCGCTTGCGCAGTACGAACGCGCCCTGACCCGAGAAAGGGTAATAGCCGGACTGGCGGCCGCCAAGCGACGGGGCCGACTCGGTGGCCGGCCACCGGCGATCATCGGCGAGAAACTGGACACCATCGTCGCCGCGCTGAATGGCGGCATGTCCAAGGCGGCTGTGTGCCGCAACTTTGGCGTCAAGCGCACCACGCTGATCGAAACCCTTGCCCGAGTTGGCTGGCCAAGTGCTGAGAAGATGCCGCAACGATGAGGCGTAAAAGCGAGCGGCTAACCGTTCTTTCGGAGGCCGAGCAATTCGCCCTGTACGGCATGCCTGACTTCGATGATGGACAGCAACAGGAGTATCTATCACTGACCGAGGCGGAACTGGCGCTCGCCTGCAGTCGTCCTGGTTTGCATGCCCAAGCTTACTGCGCTTTGCAGATCGGCTACTTCAAAGCCAAGCATGCCTTCTTCCGCTTTACTTGGGACGACGCGCCGGACGATTGCGCCTTCGTCCTGACTCGCTATTTCAACGATCAGGCGTTCGAGCCGCACACGATCACCAAGCACGAGCGCTACGCGCAACGAACTCTGATTGCGAAGCTATTCGGCTACCGGCTATGGTCGACGGACTCCCTGCCACAACTCGTGCAACAAGCCAATCAGATCGTTCGGCGTGACATCACGCCCGGCTTCATCGTGGCCGAGTTGATCGTCTATCTCAACGAGCACAAGATCGTCCGGCCCGGCCTCACCACGTTGCAGGAACTGATCAGCGAAGCATTGTCCGCCGAACGCCGACGCTTGGGTGTGCTACTCGATGAGGTACTGGACGGCGAGGCCAAGGCCGCGCTGGCTCAACTTCTGGTGCGCGACGACACCCTGTCGGAGCTGGCGGCTCTCAAGCAGGATGCCAAAAGCTTCGGCTGGCGACAAATGGCGCAGGAGCGGGAGAAGCGTGCCAAGCTGGAACCGTTATACCGAATTGCCAAGACGCTGTTGGCCAGGTTGGCGATCTCGCAGCAGAATCTGCACTATTACGCGAGCCTGGCCAATTTTTACACTGTCTACGACCTTCGCCGCCTCAAACCCGAGCAGACCAACTTGTATCTGCTGTGCTACGCCTGGCAGCGTTATCGACAGTTTACCGATAATCTCGTAGATGCCTTGGGCTACCACATGAAGCAGCTCGAAGACGAGAGCAAGGCGCGGTCGAATAAGCTCTTCGTCACGGAACAGATCCGTCGGCAACAGGAAACGCCGCGAGTCGGACGTTTGCTGTTGCTCTACGTCGACGACACGGTGGCCGATGTCACGCCTTTCGGCGACGTGCGCCAGCGTGCGTTCAAGATCATGCCGAAGGAGGCGCTGCAAATGACCGGCCAACGCCTCAGCGTGAAGCCCGCGAGCAAGCTGGCCCTGCGCTGGCAGACCGTTGACGGTTTGGCCGAACGCATCCGGCGCCACGTGCGGCCACTCTACGGGGCGCTTGAATTCTCCGGGGTCGTGCCGGATAACCCGTGGCTTGGGGCGCTCGCCTGGGTGAAGGGTGTATTCGCGAAACAGCAGCGACTGTCACACCGTCCTCTGGCCGAATGCCCCGAGGCCACCCTGCCCAAGCGTCTGCGTCCCTATCTATTGATATTCGACGCGGACGGGAAGCCCTTGGGCTTACATGCCGACCGCTATGAGTTCTGGCTTTACCGCCAACTCAGAAAACGCTTCAAGGCTGGAGAGATCTATCTGGACGACAGTCTGCAGCACCGCTGCTTTACTGACGAGCTGGTCTCCCTTGAGGAGAAGGCCAGCGTGCTCGGCCAGATGGACATTCCCTGGCTGCGCCAGCCCATCGGAGCGCAACTTGACGCGCTGAAGGCCGAACTCCACGAACAGTGGCTGGCGTTCAACCGTGAGTTGCGCCAAGGGAAGTTGAAGCATCTCGACTACGATAGCGAGCGCAAGACGCTGACCTGGCGCCGACCCAAGGCCGACAACGATACCGCCAAACAGAACCGCTTCTATGATCAATTGTCGTTCTGCGATGTCGGTGACGTGTTCCGCTTTGTGAACGGGCAATGCCAGTTCCTGTCGGCGCTGACACCGCTGCAACCGCGCTACGTCAAGCAGGTCGCCGATTCGGACAGTCTGATGGCCGGTATCATCGCCCAGGCGATGAACCACGGCAACCTCGTCATGTCGCGCACCAGTGATATTCCCTACCACGTGCTGGAGACGACCTACCAACAGTATCTGCGCCAGGCATCGCTGCAGGCGGCCAACGACCGGATCAGCAATGGCATTGCCGACTTGCCCATCTTCCCGCACTATTCCTTCGACCTTGGTGGAGCACTCTACGGCAGCGTCGATGGTCAGAAGTTCGGCGTGGAGCGACCGACCGTCAAGGCGCGGCATTCGCGTAAGTATTTCGGTCGTGGTAAAGGGGTCGTCGCCTACACCCTGCTGTGTAACCATGTGCCGCTGCAAAGTTGGATCATCGGCGCGCATGAGTTCGAGGCGCATCACGTGTTCGACATTTGGTACCGCAACACGTCCGATATCGTGCCAACCACGATTACCGGTGACATGCACAGCGTCAACAAGGCGAACTTCGCCATCCTGTATTGGTTTGGTCTACGCTTCGAGCCGCGTTTCACCGATCTGGAAGAGCAACTGAAAGAACTCTACTGCGCCGATGATCCGGCGCTGTACGAAAAATGCCTGATTCGCCCGGTCGGCCAGATCAACCTGCCCGCCGTCATTGATGAGAAAAGCAACATTGATCAGATCGTGGCCACGCTAGGCCTCAAAGAGATGACGCAGGGCACACTGATCCGCAAGCTGTGCACCTACTCCGCATCGAACCCAACGCGGCAAGCCATATTCGAGTTCGACAAGCTGATTCGCAGCATCTACACGTTGCGCTATTTGCGTGATCCTCAGTTGGAGCGCAACGTCCACCGCTCGCAGAATCGCATCGAGTCCTACCACCAGCTGCGTTCAGCCATCGCTCAGGTCGGCGGCAAGAAGGAATTGACCGGCCAGACCGACATCGAAGTCGAAATCAGCAACCAGTGCGCGCGGCTGATCGCCAACGCCATCATCTACTACAACTCGGCGATCCTTTCGCGGCTGTTGACCAAGTGTGAAACCAGCGGAAACGAGAAAGCCCTCGCCCTGCTCAAGAAGATTTCGCCGGCAGCGTGGCGCCATATTCACCTGAACGGGCACTATACCTTTCACGGCGATGGTCAGATTATCGATCTGGATGCGATCGTGGCGGGGCTGGAATTGGGTTGACGGAATTTTCGGCGGTTTGGGCTTACCCCCCCTGATATGAGATCATGTTTGTCATCTGGAGCCATGGAACAGGGTTCATCATGAGTCATCAACTTACCTTCGCCGACAGTGAATTCAGCAGTAAGCGCCGTCAGACCCGAAAAGAGATTTTCCTCTCCCGTATGGAGCATATCCTGCCATGGCAGGATATGACCGCCGTCATCGAGCCGTTTTATCCCAAAGCCGGTAATGGTCGTCGGCCCTATCCGCTGGAAACCATGCTGCGCATTCACTGCATGCAGCATTGGTACAACCTGAGCGATGGCGCGATGGAAGATGCTCTGTACGAAATCGCCTCCATGCGTCTGTTTGCCCGGTTATCCCTGGATAGCGCC
>NZ_JAPCIZ010000139.1:0-4988 GCF_027707725.1 Aeromonas sp. QDB25
ACCTTAGACCGCGCAAATGTTTGGATTTCAGGCAACCGCAGATCGTGTTTGATGAACTACGACAGGTTGCTTGATTTGGCGGGTGTTGCACTTCGGAGTTGAATTCGCGGTCGTCCAGTTGTTATTGTTGACCTTTATCGTATCAATGATGTCGGAAGGTCCAGCGTGCGAAATCGTGTTGAGTGACACATCCTGCGCTGGGCCACCTGTCACAAGGTCACGCCCCACGCAGTCCCTCATATAGTTATTGAGCGTTCCGCAATAATCGACGTTGCCCCCACCTAACATGCAGAGCGAACCGGTTATATAGTCTTGCTGATTGAGCTTCATCAGTGCCCGCAGCGGGTCAATGGTGCCGGTATTTTGCGCTCCATAACCGTTAATGGGGGTGATGACCTCAAAGGCTGTCTGCAGATCTTCGGTGATACGTGAGAGCAACGTGGTCGCGATACTACCCGAGATGGCGACTAGCAACGGCACATTATCAACCGTCTGCACCTGCTGGGTGATCCGGCTCTCTACGAGCACCGTGACCCTTGATGTCGGACCGGCGAGCATCATGAAGATGATCCAGCCAAAGAAGAAGTTTTGGACAGGCTTGTGCGAATCGTCGCTCACCCGTTGAAGAGCGGTGATAAACAGGAACAGCAGTGAAATCACTGCCGCACCGTAGTAGATGTTGTGCCCGTCAGAGAACATCATGGCCAGCGCATTGTACGCAGCCACGATCATGTCAAAGTTACCCGAGATGTAGACGTTCCACATGTACCGGCCCCCTACTTACTATTTCCAAGAACACGGATGAGCTGTTCTTGCTGCTGGAAGTTAAAGACCAGTTGTTGCTGGGCCAACAAGGTTTCATCGTTCAACTCGGCCATCTGCTGTACCAGCCCCTCCATTGCCTTATCGAGTTGCGCAACGAGGTGTGCTTCTTGATCCGATTTTTTGGCCCCCATCCAGTTTTTAAGCCGGGCAACAAAGCCACGGATAGAGGACGAGAGCACAGCATTGGACAGCACTTTGGAATAAAGGATGATGTTCGCGTCAGCCGTTCCTGGGGGGGCCTTTTCGAGGTACTGATAAAATGAGGCATCAAGCACCTTCGTGAAGTTCTGCTCTGAAGCATCGAGGTCAGTTTGGGCATAGATCTTTTTATGGATGGCCAACATCTGCTCGGCTAACGAGTCGGCAAGGCCCTTCCAGTTGGTAACGGTTTGCACTGCCGGGGTCATGCAATCTGCTTGGTCATTACCGCATGTGAGCAGTTGCACCTGAGAGGCAGAGTGAAGGAGATCTCGCGCCAAAAGAGTTGGCGGCCATGGCTTGATGTCGAAACTTGCTTGGTCGGCGTTATTATCAACCACAGTGACTACGATGGTTCCGAGCAACGAGTGCATCAACTCAGGCCAGTTGTACCCGGAGAGCCCTTCCACGGTCCAGCTTTTGACTGTTTGGTTTTTAAGCTGATCCCAAACCAGGTTGTACTCAGTATCTTTTATCGCATCAGGATCGGCCTTCTTGGCGGTACTGGCCTGATCAAGGGGAGATGCGTCGGCGTCGCCATCATCATTAAATATCCCTTTCACCACATTCATCGGCTTGAAGAACGAATTATCACTGACATGCTTCAAACCCTGTTCGCCCAATGCGTTATTGGCGATCATTTCATACGAGGCGGTACAGGCATCCCGGCTGTAAGCGTTGAGCTTATTTAGCTCAGCGGAGAGATATTCCAGGGTAGACATACAGGTGGCACACACCGCCTGCATACCTACTTGGAAGGCATAAGTTGCAGCGCCGTTTGCGATCCCTCGCATGACCTGCACCATCTGGTCCTTGTTGATGATGGAGAACGAACCGGTGAAGAAGTCCACTCCACCACAACCGACGTTCACCTTGGGCGGCACCACCGAGATGACGTTGGGGGTGATCTTCGGCACCCGCGCCACAAAGCCACCCCCGGTGGCCCCAAAGCGCTTCGCGGTGCTGAAGGTCGTGGGTTGGGTGCTGTTGGTCATCATGTCGGAGAAGATGGTCTTCATCGGGTTGTCAGCCATAGCGGGCTGACTACATAACCCAAAGACCAGCAACAGAAGTGATAGGTAGCGCATTATTGCTGTCCTCCTGACATTGCAACGGGAGCTAACTGAGAGTTGTGGCTCGGGAAGTTGAGCCGTGATTCAAGGTGAGCGATCAGGGCCTGCGGTCCTGCTTCGAGTTCACTCTTGGGGATGGCAACCAAGGACGGGGCATTGACCTGCGGCTGTTCGGGATCTGACACTGCTTGCTCACCGGATGGGGAGTCTGTCATCAGGTACTGGCGGACATCTCTCGATTCCTGCAGCTCCTGTTCGGTGATAAACCCGGCGGCCTGCGCTATGTAGAGAATGCTTTCGAGCATGTCCTCCAAGGTCACCAAGCCTTCACTGAGCTTGTGGATCTTCTGGCCGTCATTGGAGACGAGGAACATGCTGGGGGTCTTGGTTACGCCAAGCTGTTGGGACATCTGGCCGCCTGCATCGACCACCACATCCTCAAACTCTGTCCCCGGCAACGGTTGGCCATCCATAGAGACGGCCAGGATGTTGACGTGGTACATGCGCTCCAGATATTTGAGGATCGGACCCTCTTTTATGCAGTATTGGCAGGTTGAGGCATAGAAAAACCAGAGACCGGCCTTATCGAAGACCTTCTGGACTGCCGCCTGCTTCCCTGCCTTCACCTGCTCGTTATGAGATGTCAGTTGGAACTGGGTGACCGGCCGCCGGTTATCCTCGCTCATCTGCGGGTTCATGATATACATCCGGCGAGTTTCATCTTGGAATTTCGTGGCCATATCAACGGCCATCTTCTGTGCAAGCCAGTAGACCTTCACCTTTTCCATGTCACCCGGATTGTTCATCGCGTCGTCCAGTAACTTGGGCAGGTTGTCACGCAGCCACTTGACGTCGATCTCAACCATCTCACCGGGTGGTGGAGCAGCTGCTGGTTCGCTGGTCTCGGTAGGCTGCTCCTGCGACGCCTCTTCTTCTGTCGGATCCTGGTACCAGTGCCAGCCCTGTGTGGCTGCACTGTTTCTTTGCTCGATTCCCTGCAGATATGCCTCGCGCTCCTGCACGAGTTGAGCCTGCCGCTCTTCCATTGGATCTGCGGATACATGCGAGCTGGCCACCGCGGTTAGCAGGCATAACCCAAGGTACTTGCCTCTATTCATAAACGCACACCCTAAGCGTTAAAAGCTGATCTTGATTATATTCGTCATTGGGAAATGACCAACAGCTAAATGCGCTCATGGTGCAAAAACAGGCATTAATAGAGGGGGTTGAGGCTGGTTTTGCCAACGAGGGGACAGAAAAAACCCCAGATACCTATCGGTGCCTGGGGTCAATGGGAGCTGTTGTCTCTCAGGATAGCTGACTATGGAAGGTCAGCGACTTGGGTTGTCAAAGAAGGTCGGGGTCATCACATACTGCGCATCCAGATCCATGGCGTTGGCTTGGGTCAGATTGACCGGCGCTTCGACACTATGAAGTCCGCGCACGACCAGCAGACCGGACCTAGCAAAGTCATCACTGTTGGAGACCATGACAAAGGCGGGTGGCAGCTCGTAATCGAAACGCCCATTGCGCATGAGGTGAATGCTTCGCTTGCCCTTCACCAGCCAGGGCACATCTTGGATATTTCTACCGGACACGAACACCGCCTTCAGATCACCTCCATCACAGTAGTCCTTGTTGACCCCCGCAATCGACACCAACCCCCAATTATCCTGAGTTTGGATAAAGGCCATCTCCACCGGCGAGCCATCAATCGAGAAGTGTGCGCCTTCGACATTGGTAACGGG
This sequence comes from Aeromonas sp. QDB25, assembly GCF_027707725.1. Lineage (NCBI taxonomy): Bacteria > Pseudomonadati > Pseudomonadota > Gammaproteobacteria > Aeromonadales > Aeromonadaceae > Aeromonas > Aeromonas sp. QDB25. Next base: position 3,845 of record NZ_JAPCIZ010000139.1, read on the forward strand.
CATCCGATGGGTCGGGTTGATGCAGGCTTTAGTCAGCATCTCATCGAGCTGTTTGGACGAGTAAATATGGATGAGATAATCGAAGTCGGCTTCGGGCACGTTCTGGACATAAGAGAGCATCGTGGCGCTTAAACCGGTACGGGTATCGGTGATCTGGCGAGCCCCAGAAAGAGTGATGCTGTCCGCCAGACGCTCGTAGTGAGGGACAAAGTTATCCCCTACAAAGGCGTAATCGGGTTTGCTGGAACAGCCGCTACCCACTGCGATGGCCAGCAATAGTGCCGCCAGACATACCGGTTTTACCTTCAACAGACCGACCATTTTGCCCTCTCAGAAGCTGAAAAGCTGGTTATATATACAGCGCATTTTGGGGCCAGTATATCCTTCTGCCGATCGCTGACAAGAGCTTTGCTACAAAAAAACACTCATAATGCAGCTCTTTTCTACTTCTTTTTCTGCATTCTTTACTAAAAAATAAGCACCGAATTGTCAGGCCGCTTGACTGTGCGACTGAGCAGTTTATGATTAGGTCCATCCGATGACGCCTTAATGACACCAGATTGGCATCATTTCTCCACCACGCCAGTAACGCTACAGTGGCTCTTCATGAGAGGGAACGTATGAAAAAGGTAAAACTAGAACCCATCATCGCCGGTATCAACAATCATGTTGACCACTTTGACATCAAGGGTTCCATCCTGATCGAAAACGGCGACAACAAATATCTTATCGGCAAGGCCGCTACCGAACTCAGCAATTCAGGCGAGCGCATTCAAGGGGGCACCGTCGAGGACTTGCACTTCCAACTGCTCATCAAGTCCATACTTGCGCTGGGTCTGGGTGCAGGGGATCACGAAATTAGCGTGGGCTTCTCTGTATCATCGCACATCATGAATGAATTTCGCCGCGACCCTAGCAAGAATGCACTCAGCGACGACCATTTCGACACGCTTGCAGAGGCTGTTAAAGAGATCAGGTTCCGCGTCGGTAACACCGGTGCCACCACTCAGGTATGTCGAGTTAAATTACGACAAGAAGAAGTGCCGGTTCTCTACGAAACTCAAGCTGTCTATAATGTCATCCCTACTCGCGCTCAAACCTACGCGCTATTCCAGATTGGCGGCGGCGACTGGCAAAGTATGTT
>NZ_JAPCIZ010000140.1:0-4917 GCF_027707725.1 Aeromonas sp. QDB25
GTTGGCCTGCGAGAAGTACCTGCACCTGAATGCGGATCGTCGTAGCTGGTTCCGATCATACGAGCATCTTGTCTTCTGTGTCGCAAATGATGTATCCCCCAGCGGGCTTGTGGTGCGCTCAGAGCACACCAATGTCGAATGGGAGCATCTGATCACGCTCATTGATGCCGAAGCCAAGGAACTGCGCCTGGTGCTCGGAGAGCTGCTGAATGTGGCCCTCATTGGCTTTGCCAACTGGCGCGACGAGGATGAGCGGTCATCTCCCCTGCCCCCAACCTTTGACCATCTCTTCGAGCTCGGCATGGCCTGCATAGACAGCCCCGGCCCGGACCTGCCTCGCAGTTACCGGCGACCTCTTCACTAACCGTCACACACGTACCCTCCCCTTGCAATCGGACCCATAAGTGGGTCTTTTATTTGAAATTTTTGGTAATGTGCAGGGGTGCCATTTGATCAAGGGAGTATGGTAGATGGACGTAGTTGGTAGCAGCGATTTATCGGTTCTTTCCCCCACGTCCCCGTTGCTGGTCACGGTGGACGGCGATTCTTTTGCCCCCTCATCGGTAGCCGAGCTTGTGACTGGGTTAGCCCGTTATTTTCGAGGTCTGAATGTGAGCGTGTCCTGGCTGGACGTCGGGCTTGACCAGCATTTCAGTATGCCGGTGCAAGTTGCGTCAGATGGCAGTGCTCACTGTCTGGTTGGCGATCAGTGTGAGGTCGATTTTGACCACATCCTCTCGGCTACCGGCCTAAATTTCTAGCAAGTTTGTTCATGGGACTTGGCCGGGCATCACCCGGCCTTTTTTTATGCCTGCCTGTCCTGCTGTACCTTTTTCCCCTATTTCATCTCCCTGGTAGCTCAGCGTCGTATGTCTTGCCGTCCGTCGAGGAAACCGGCGGTCTGCCTAATGGTCAAGCGACCGTCAGCACCCTTTCCCCAGCTCTCTGACGTTCCCACTTTGCATTGCAGTACCCACTGGTCGGCGCTTAATAATCATGCGCTCATAATTATAGAAACGCTTGAAAACAGATAAAAACGCCAGTAGTATCGTTTTAGAGATTGCTCAGTTTGGAATCACCGATGAACGCGCTAGACACCACTCAGCCTGCAGCGGAACGAGACGCCATTGCTTACTTCAAGGCGATAGGCCGTGAGGCAGTAGAGCAGCAGTACGAAGCGTTGAGCAAGGTAGCAAATACCCGGTTGCGCGAGCGGGTTTCAGATTACGGCAGTGTGCCGGTCAGCTTCACCGCCTTTGACTTCCTGACGGAAGAAGAGAGGAACCTTCGTCACACCCTGCTGCTTGGCATGATGCTGTGCATCGACGAGGCCGCAGAAGCACGGCAGCGGATTGCCCAACGTATTGCCCAGCGCCGCGCCCGTCGTGCCGCCTGATTTCAATAGAGGAGACGCACTATGGCTCTGTTTACTGTCGTCGGTATGAATCGTATCACCCGCTCACATAGCATCACCGTGGTAGAGGCAGGCACCCGAGAAGGCGCATACACCCTTGTCGCCTTGATGGGCGATCAGCAGCTGGTCTTCTGTGCCGAAGGGGACTTGCGTGGCTTGCTGAAGCTCAATGATGGGCCGGTAGATAGTCAAAGTTGGATCGACTCCATACGAGAGATTGACCCAACTATTGAGGACCGGCTTCGTCTTCGTCTTTACGCGATGGGCTACCTGATCCCAACTGTGGATGGCTGGTACACCTGGGTAGATGAAGACAGCATTCAGGGCTCGCTGGTGTTTCCGACCCTCTATCGCGCCATCCGTCATTGTGTTGACCGGTTAGGCGTCATCCTGCCATCTCAATGGCGCTCTCTTGATATTGACCCTGACCCGGAGCAGATGGCCCTCCTGACCGCACACATGGACAAGCTCGGCCTTTCCTTCATTGCGGTAAATGGCTGGTACACATGGAGCAAAGGAGATTCGCTGGAGATTCGTCTTGGATTCCCTACCGAAATACAAGCTATGCGCCACTGCATTCAGAACCAACACATCAATTTGCTGGATTCGGAGGACGACGTCGTGCGCCCAATCCAGCTGCGTGTCCTGCGCGGAACGTGAGTATCGCCACCCCTTACCGAACCTGAATCCATTACCAAGGAGTTACCATGACCAAGCTCTTCACCGTCGTCTCTATCGAAAGCGAATTTGGCCGTCAAATCTACACCGACCTCGTACATGCTGAATCGAAACATGACGCTTTTACCCTCGTGGCCCTCAAGCGCCACAGCGATCTCATCATTTGCGTTGAGGGTGATGTTGACCAGAGTGAAACAGCCCTGATGGCTGGCTACGATCTCGTCGCGTGTGATGACTGGCTGAATGGATCTGTTCCGCTCACAGAACCGCAAGCGATAGCCCTGATTGAGGAGTTCAAGACTCTCGGCTTCTGGTTTGTCGAAGAGGACGGAGGCTTTGGCTGGGTGGGTCAGGACGGCTCGGAAGGCGGTGAGAACTACGGCTCGTTGCTGCAAGCGATGAAAGAGTGCATCAGTGATAACGGCCTTGATCTGACCGTGGGGAACGAGACTCCCGTGCCCACCTCTGAGCCCGTGAACGAAGTTCCAGCTACCACCAGCGAGTCGGTGGTTGCAGACAAGCTCTACACGGTTATCTCAATCGACAACGACACTGGCTTTACGAATGCTGACCGGGTGGTGGCTGCCTCGACCGATGCCGCCTTCACGCTGGTAAGTATGCAGCGCCGCTCGGTAGATCTGGTGATCTGTGTCGATGGGATGCTGGTTGAAGATCAGAACTGCGCCTACGCCGGGGACGGTTCTGTAGACAGTGACACCTGGCTCGGCCTGTCCGAGCATGACCAGGCCACGCTAGATATGGTGCAGGCGCTACTGGAGAAAGAGGGCGTCATCTTGACTGAACTGGATGATGGTAAGTTTGTATGTCATCCCAGTGATGAGGAGCCCTATGAAGAAGCGGCTTACGAGAGTCGCGCCAAGGCCCTTGCGGACGGGGTATTTAACTACGACATCGTTCTGCTCGAAGTTTGATGCTGTCAGCCGTCGCCCACCAGCCCCGCACAGAGCGGGGTTTTTCATTTGCACGGTAGGGTGTTGCAGCTGATGAGCTCTTCAAATCTGGCAGTCCTTCACGGAAAGCGCGATTTGGCTCTAGGAAAGGTACGGTCAGGACAAGGTGGTGCCGTAAGCATTAGCTAAAATAACACTGTTATTTTGCTTCGGCGTCAGCTGCTGGGGCTTAACTTCCCCCACGGACTGGTCGGCACTTTTAGGAAATTAACACTGTTAATTTTGGATGGCCCAAGGCTTAGCCATGTCACGCAGGCATTTTACAAATTAACACTGTTAATTTTGGATGGCCAAAGGCTAGGCCAGACCAATGCCTTCTAAAAAAATCCGTCGAAGACAACCAGGAACCAGCGCGTCGATCTGATTTTGCCAGCAGGGTAGGGGGTTGAAACGGGTGGTATGGGCCGGGTGCCCGGCCCGAGAAGGTCACTAGGCTAGAGCTGCTTCTTCGTAGTCAAAGCGCACAATGACTGGCTCTCCCCATATGAGTGCGAAGGTGTCAGCCAGCTTGGCCCTGAAACCCTCGACTAAATCAGAGCGCTCCTCTTCGTCAACAACGCACAGATCCAGCAGGTAATCGCCCTGTGCGGTGAGCACCGCATTTTCGCTCCCAAGACCCACAGAGGGATCCCCTTTGGTGGATAGGAACACCTCTTTAATTTATGTTGCAGTCGATGCTGTTGATCCGCTCTGACATGGAGAATGAGGCCGTGGTCACCAGCCTGAACGGCACGGCGCTGCGCTTCATTCTGGGTCTGCTCGATAAGGAAGTCAGCACCTGGTTGCAGATTGGCGACCAGTGGCTCGACAGTCAGGGGCGAGTGTTAGTCACTTCCCCCTTTAACCACCAGATGGCACCCATCACCATCAACTCCAAGCTCTACCCGCTGAAGCTGCACGCCGCCATCATTGGGCCGGTGTCCTGGGGCGACATCTGGCAGTACCGAAAAATTCTGTTCGAGGCGCTGATGCTCCTGTCACTGGTATTGTCCGTGACGGTCCACCAGCTGCTCGGTCAGCCACGTTCCCAACGCAAAAAGCTGCTCCGTGCGCTGCGCAAGAAGGAGATCATCCCCTACCTCCAACCCATCATGTCGTCGGATGGTACTCAGTTGGCCGGGGTGGAACTGTTGGCCCGCTGGCAACAGCCCGGAGGGGTGATGATCCCCCCTGACCAGTTCATCCCGCAAATGGAAGACTACGGGATGATCCCCGCCATGACCCACATGCTGATGGAGGAGGTGGCTGTTCAGTTGGCTGGGCACCCAAACCTGCACGGTCTGCACATTGGCATCAACATCAGTGCCAGTCACTGCCAAGATAACGCGCTGCTGCGTGACTGCCGCCAATTCCTCAAAGCCTTCAAGCCCGGTGCCGTGAAGCTGGTGCTGGAACTGACCGAGCGGCAAATTTTGCTCGATGATCAGCATTCCCATGAGTTGTTTGAAGAGCTAGAAGAGATGGGGGTCGAGCTGGCCATAGATGATTTCGGCACAGGCCACAGCAGCCTTTCCTACCTGCTGGCGTTCAAGGTCCACACCTTGAAGATTGATAAGGCGTTCGTGAGCTTGATCGGCTCACCGAAGAAGGCCGCTTGTGTGGGGCTGGTAGACGGGGTGATCGACATGGCCAAGTCCATGGGGCTGTCGATTGTCGCAGAAGGGGTGGAGACCCAAGAGCAGGCCAGTTACCTGCGGGATCGCGGAGTGCAGATGCTGCAAGGGTACCTCTACAGTCGCCCCCTGCCGGTAGCCACCTTCTGCCAGGACTATTTGATAGAGTCCGGCAGGGAAATTGAGGAGCTTCAGGAGCTGGTGGAAGCCACTGCGTGAGGGACGACCCTAGAACGGAGCG
>NZ_JAPCIZ010000141.1:0-4511 GCF_027707725.1 Aeromonas sp. QDB25
ATTCCTCCAGATACTCGTGCTCATAGTCAAAGAGGGGATAGTTGTACTCACTCACGGGAATCTGGTCCGGGTTCCCGCCACCAGTAGCGTCAGCGTGACCGTTCGCTGCCTGGGCAGCCCGTTCTCGTTCCAGCGCCTCTTTCACCGCCTCCTGCAGCGCCTTCTCCTTCTCGGCTTGCGTCGCTTCGGCCTCCGCCTTGGCCTTTTCCTCCAGTTCCTTACGCCGCTTGTGCATCTCCTCGGCGGACAAAATAACGGGCTGGTACAGGGAGCCTTTGCGGTACAGCATCATGTCCCCACCCTTGTTCAAGCACATCAATCCCGGCTGCGACTCAGGCAGCACCACGGACCCATAGGCGTAGTTAACGGACTTGAGCTTGACGAGCGAGAGCCAGGGGCGGTTGATCCGGTTGATGAGCAAGTCCTCTTGGATCTGCCTTGCTTCGTCTTCGGTGAAGTGTCCAGGTGACCAGAAAACGCTTCGGGTCTCTTTGTCCAAACTCTCGATGATGTGCTGCTCGATCAGCCGGTTGTAGATCTCGTTGACGTCGGTCGGGATGGAGACACCGGACGAGCGAATCTCCTCCATGATTGCCTCTATCGCCTGGGTGTAGGCGATGAAAACATCTCCACCAATGAGCCACAGCATCGCCCCCTTGGTGTTGCAGGTCCAATCCGCCGTTAGTCGCTGGCACGCCCTGATGAAGAGCGTTGCCAGCGAAAACTCCCTCCGCCCGGTCTCCTTGACGTGACGGCCCTGTATATCCTTCAGGGTGCTGGCACTGTCAGCGCGACGAAGCGCCAGCGAGATGTATTCTTCCCGCTCCGCGTAGTGCGAGATCGCCTCGTCGATCTCCATATACAGGTTGTCCGTCTTGCAGCTCGACAGATACTCCCTCGCCTCGGTGCTCAGTACGGACATGGTGATGTAGTTCGCGGCCCGCTCATGACTTCGGCCTCGACCGCGCTTGTACTCGACCTGGTAGCTGGCAACCTTATTTTTTAGGGCCCAGGTGGTCAGCGGCTCCACATGTGGAGCCCATACGGTGTTCTTGTCGACACAGGTCACCCTGATGTCAGAAAAAACCTTCCCTACGTCATGGAGTAGGGCGGCAACGAACACCGCGTAGAAGTATCGGGTGCGCCTGATGGTTTCCAGGTCGGGGTACGTTTTGGAGGGCAGGTCGATGTTGTATGCCTCACCCAGTGCGATCTTGGCGACCTCAAGACTGTGTGATAGCAACCCACCCGTTTCGGTGTGGTGATAATCCTCGCTGGCGGGTAGCAAATGAATGTACTCGGCCACCCGTTCTATCACATCGGTTATTAATTTAGTTGGATTGTATTTCGCGTGCGTTGTCGACAGCCCGGAACGCTGGATTATTTCATTGATGGTCCCGCTATGGGGCCGCAAGATGTCCTCGATGGACAAGGGTTGAATACCAATGATTGGCATCGGAGAATAATATACGCCACTCGGGACGATTTGATCTCCCGATACGGTACGGACAACCTGCAACAGTTCATTCCGTGGAGGAGGGCCCTTTTTATTAAAGCGCTTCGCTGTGCGGGCACACCACGCAAAGAGTCGAAAAATTGCGGAATCAACTTGCATACTCACTCCCCAAAAACCCAAAAGGGGCTTACGCCCCTCGCTATTACACTTTTTGGATAATCACTCGCAACCTGCGAACTTCTTGACCGTGCCAGCATATTTGACATGCTCCGGCCCTTCGAAGTGGTGCATGATGAATGTCCTCATGCTTTCCTGCTCGCTCAATAATTTCAGGAACTCTTCTGGCGTATAGGTACCACCGCTGCGACGTGAAATGTTGGTCACATAGTTGAAGTGCTCGGTGATGGCGTTCATCGGATAGAGCAGTTTCTTGTACGACATCTCGCGGCGTTCATCTGACATCAATCCCGCAAACCACAGTTGGTCTACTTCATACGCCAGCCCGTCAACACGGTTGAACTGATTTATGAAAAGACGCAGACGCGGGTGGTTGATGTAAAAATAATGCTTGGCTTCCCCGGCAACAGGAACGATGTCCAGCTTTGGAGCGCTACCAGTCCAGAGAACACGGATAGACTCCTGGTCAGAATTGATATTGTCCGTCATCTGCTTTAACAAATAATCCAGCCAATCGGTAATCTTCTTCTGGTTGACTGGGTCGTTAGCAGTCATCACGAGCAAAGTTCCAACACGCATAAAGGCGGTATTCGCCTTTTTGTGATTGGCACTATTAATGTGACGATTCAACATGGTGCTTTTTGTATTGAGCTCCATGGCCGCCTGTCCTGCACCTGCAACATAAGGTTGAGGCTTAGACCTTACATATTGTCTAGCGTTTTGATCTCCAGTTCCCTGCTTAGTTCCGCCTCGTACTCCGCGATTGTTTTCCTGACCTCCCCTTTGTTTATTTCCGTCAACTTGGGGGTTGTCGGGATGGCTGACTTGTCGATCTCCAGTTGCTGCTTCCATTCAAATACCCTCTCACACTTCGCCAAATGAACTATATGTTTGTGGATGCCTTCCTGTAATTCCCTCAGCGCTGCCAGTTGGCGTTCGGTACGAACAATCAGAGAGAATTCCCATGGTCTGGCATATGCCATAAATTGCTTTTCTGTGTAATGCAGTCCCTTTGCAGGTTTTATATCAACTCCGAGAATGCGGCCCTTGCGTGTTCCCTTTCTCGTGGGCTGGTAGTTTCTCCAGACAAAATAGATTTTGTTGTTGGCCTTGTGCCTGCGCATGTTTGGGGCATACCGACCAAGCTGCCGCCTATCTTCGGGCAGGTGACGCTGGTCCTGGTTCTTGCGACGAAACTCTTGCCAGTATCGGTCGATGATGACCTGGGCGAACTCAGCCACCGTTGCAGATGCCTTAGCGAGAGCTTCGCGCAGTGGCTCTGCGATCTCGTTACAAACAGGGCCCACAGGCATGTCTTGAACCATGATTTTTTGACCCCCCTTTTCCTGATAAATACTTGTCCGAAGGATCGGGATCTTCCGGACAAGGTGAGAGGGTTTTGGTGACTCAGTCCAAGTTCTCCTCCCAACGTGACCCAAGATACCGATGTGTGTGCCACTTTGCAAACACGCATAAATATGGATGAAAACGTGTAAGTTGTACGTCCGTAAAATAGGGGGCAAAAAATGATGCAAACCCAATCACCACGCGGGCTACAGCGGTTTGTACTTCAAAGTAAGGTTTGTATATCGCTGAACAATCAGTTCCACAGTCCTTCGGACAAGATAGGCGAAGGAACGTGGTAGTAACGTGCATACTTGGTCTGACAAGGGTTGTTGTGCAGACAGGATCCCAATCCTTCGGACAAGATAGGCGGAGGGTTGAGTGATTGACTGCACATGGCCTATCGGTTGTTTGGCTGTGGCTTGGATTGAATGCGTGTCAGGATCCCAATCCTTCGGACAAGATAGGCGAAGGAATGCGATCCTAATGTGCATATCTGGCCTCTGGACAACCAGAACCCAGCAAATGTACTGAGAGATCCCAATCCTTCGGACAAGATAGGCGGAGGAACGTGGTATTGAGTGCTTCCCGGTCAGGAACTGATTGGTGCTCGATTTGGCCGCCGTAAAGGCTGGCACTAGGCGTGTTTGGCAGGCGGTTTTGGAAGAGTCGCTGAGTAGGCTAGGGGAGAGAGTCACATTGGGAGGAATATAAAAACAGGGTGAAGAGATAACCCCTCACCCTGTGTCGTCCGTTATTTCAAATCATCATAATCATCATCTTCAACCTCTGGTCTGAGTTTTGCCGTGCCCTCTTGTGGAGGCGCTACGGTTTCAGATTTTGAACCCTTGGAAGAAGATTTTTTGGGAACCGGTTTGGCAGCCTGAGTATTAGAATCGCCTTCCTCAACAGCAAGATTAGCAAGAAGCAAAGATAGCAGGATCTCGATTTTTGCATTCTTGTTGGCATTGTTGAGCAAGGAGACCAGCGGGGCTGATAACTCAATTCCGTTGTTCAAATACTGTTTTAGTTTGGTGCCCAGTTGCGGCGCGGTAAGCGTGTTAAGGATGTCATCGGGCAAGCGCAATTGGACACGGTTAGGGTCTTTTGCTGGTCCCTTAGACATTGAATACACCCTTCAAATAAGCATTACCAATGTCCAGGCCAACCTTCACGCCAGTAGACTGAATACCGAACGCACAGGTGAAGCTCGGGTCCATAAGCACATCAGCATCATCCGGTTCGCTGACACGGAACTGGTCGATGGTGAAGATTTTGTATTTATTCGGTACCTGCTCCCGTAACACTTCCAAAAACGTATCGTCGTGTACCGCACCGCCACTGACAATGATTGACTTGATGCGATCTGGATAATCGCGGAAGGTATTAATGAGGTCTGGCAGATTGGTAAAGATGTGGTTATTAATGATGCGTGCTTTGTCGGATTTGCAGCATACCCATCCTTGATCTTTGCCTGACTCGTTTATGCCGTCGGTATTGCTAGGCTTCTTCTCTTCGTGCCATGCTTTTTCAG
>NZ_JAPCIZ010000142.1:0-4359 GCF_027707725.1 Aeromonas sp. QDB25
TACTGTAATTATATACAGTAAAAATATTACCACTCAATAGAAAACATTGAGTTACCGCCCCTTATATCCCCGCCCGATTGGGCGAGGGTTTACGGGGCATCTGCTAAAGAGCCTTGCATCTACATCCTCAGCATCCTCTTTCATCCACTGGCAATATGTAGCAATGCTGCCCGCTTGAAGAAGATCATTAAGCCGGAACCGGCGTCGCATCACCTCGGGCGTCCAAAATTCAACCCGCTCAAGCGCTGTGTCCAGATAGTCCTCCATCTTCCTGCACTGTTTTAACCGTTGCCCATAACCGGCACGCACCTCTTCGAGCAGCTGCTGGAACTGCTGATCCATCACCAGGCCGTAAAGACTACTACGGGTGGTGGTAGCCGGAACCTTGAAACGAACGTGAACCCCTAGCTTGATACTATGGTCGGTACGGTTACTATCCGGGTCAGCTCCGGCGTATAAGATCAACTCCTTCTGCTTCGGGTAGAAGTCCAGGTAGCCAGGCATGACACACCCGCCTATCGAATCCCAACTGAACATAGGAAGGTCGCTTTCGCTTTGGTTGTTAGAGGATTGGATGATGATGCTCATGATCGCTTCCTGCTCGATGGTGGTTCATGGCCACACGAGACGGCCAGGCACAAGGACTGGGTGGCTTTGATGTTGTCCAAGGACACCAACTGCTCAGCTTCATAGCAGGCAGAGGTGTCCTGGTAGGGTGGCAGTTAGTAGAAACATCCTAAACACATAAAGGGTGTTCTTTAAGCGTTTATGAAAGAATTACACCTTCTTTGAGAGGTGGCGCACAAACTCTACGGTTGACGCCAACCCGCTCTGGTACTAGAACGCTCTACTTTTCAAAGAAGGTCTTTTTGGTCGGTATCGCCTTGAAGATAGCGTTGACCTTCTGTGATTGACCGGTCGCGTTCAGCGGGAGAACGAGACGGCTTTTCAATATATCAGCGCGGATAGCATTAAGCATGTCATTACCGCCATCACCCTTGATAATCTTAAATATTAACTCCAGTTGATCTTTGAACGTTATTTTCCAAGCATCATAATTCTTTATTTGAGAGTTCTTAGGAAGATCCTTTATCAAATCAGCGAGACGATTTCCGGTAAGTATCTGTGCGCCAAACCACGCATCCTTAAATAGTTCATCAAGTGCTTCAAAGACCTCTGGCGAGAGAATTGATTTAAATGTATCGTAATAGGTTTGTCTCGATTCACGGACAATTACACGTAAACTACTGCTTGCTTTGGTTTTAAGTTTTTGATCATCTTTCACCCTAAGCAATAGCTTGGCTATAAATGTCATGGTTTCAGCATAATGCTTAATGTAGTAAGCCGTCTTATCTGCTGTTCTATTGTCGATGGCTTTACCTCGGGGGCGCTTGATACCTTTCAGTAGAACTTTAACTTTACTATGGATGTCTTCTAAGGACACCGAATCAACATCGTCAGAGGTAATAGATTTGAAATGGGTTAAGGCATGATCACCTTTTCTATGCCCACCCAATTCTTTACCTGGCACCTTGAAGCTCAGCCTGTGGCGAGTGATCAATATGTTGGTCTTTACGCCACTTATGATACATAGATTAGCGTTAGATTGGTTTAGCTCAACCCGCTGACCACGGCAATGGATTTCAATTTCAATTACATTGAGTTCCAACAATTCAATGAATGCGGCCTGTAGCATTTGGTACTGATTTGTCCTATAGGAAACACCAGGTTTAAGGGGGTGTATACCTGACAAAATCTCCTTTGCGCTGAACCGCTTACCGACTTTTACCCAACCTGTGTCTTTGTTAAACTGGCCTGTGGCTTGGGCTGCGATCCAGAAGGACAACAGGGAACCGAGTGAGTGCTGGAGAACCAGTAGGTTTGAGCGATTCATAGGCAACAATCGTTCGGTGGCGCGATAGAGGTTACGCAACTCTAGTGACGGTTTAATATGTATAAGGCCATCGTTTTCTAACTTGATTGAATCGACTAGACCAGTAATCAAAATCCCGCCTTTGCGAGCATGGCCATTATTGCCCTCACGGTTTGCATCTTCGTAAAACTCATAGAACGTTAGTGCAATATTCCTAAAGCGACGAAAGGTCTCTACAATACGCTCATCACTCATATGATTCTTAATATAAGAATCAACTTCCTCTTCTGGCAACACATCCAAGAGAGGTTTATAAAAGTCCTTGGGCTCAATGGTTTTAGCATGAGTGGTAGCAGCTCGCTCATATTGTGAATGCGTCATCCGGCCCAAGATGCTAACTAGACAGAAATACGAGCGAATGTCGAAGGAGGTATCCATGACAAAGCCTGTCATTTTCATGTGCGCGTAGCCAGTGATCATCCCATCTGGTACATCATATATCTTTCTAGGATCGAGTTGCGGTCGCGCGAAAGGATTATTGATAACAGCATTTGGCAGGGTTCGAAAAAGCCCAGCTGCGATAATTAAAGGTACGTGGTTATCCAGTTGCTCAGGAAGAGATTTATTTTTAGGTCCGTCAAAAGCAAAACCTTCCTGAACTATTTCGCTCTTGGATTCAACCTGAAGTGGTAATGTCTCCGCAGGACAGGCGGGGGCAGCAGGAACCACATTGGTGGTTGGCGACCCAGACTCCACCAACCAGGAATTTTGGTTGAGCGCTGGTCCCAAAATAGAAAAAGCCTGCTCAATGTCAGCTTCCCCCGAGCCACCGGTTCGGGCGAGATAACTGAGGATCGGCTCGATTTTGAGAGGGTCAACCCGTGGCACCAATGCGTCAACCACTGCCTCTGTCAGCGGCAGTCCCATAACCTGCACCTCAACTTGTGCGACAAATCGAAGAACCCGGCTTCTTAAACTATCCACGCACCATCCCCCTGTGCAAAACATGTTATTAAGCTGTTCATACTCCTGTATATCCTGTGTAAGTGACGGATTTATAACCGTTTTTAGGTGATTATTATGGAGTAAACACAGCGATATTATGGAGTAGTTTGCGATTATTATGGAGTAGATTCTGATTATTATGGAGTAGTTTGCGATTATTATGGAGTAATTTTCGATTATCATGGAGTAAAACAGAGAAAAAAAGCCTTATATATCAAAGCCGTTTAAGCTCTATCTTTATCATTGATCGTTGATCTTTGATCCAAAGAAGATCTAAAGATCAAGATCTAATGAATAATGACAGAGCTAATAGTAGAAAATGACTTCGCTCAATTTTTCCTTCCTAATCAATGCTTTTCTCTGATTCACCACAGACCAACAAACCTAATTGCCTCATAGGACGCGCTGCACTGCAAGGAGGACCGTTTGGGCGACTAGGGTATTAGGGATGTGCCTGAAAGCCCGTAGCGAGCGATACAGAGAGCGTCTGATTCGGTGCATGAAGTGGATCCTCGCGAGGATCCTGAAGACACTCTTGCATGGTGGTTCCACGCAACTGCCGGGGGCTGGTTGAATTTACGGTTACCAGGCAGTCCTTGGACAAGCTAGTGATCGGCCTACATGCAGTGCCAGGCACTGGAAGGGCCTCACTAAATGAAGAAAGCCGCACGAATGGACAGTGCGGCAAAGGTGGATCCAGTGTAAACGTTTGTCTTAGAGCCTGTTATAAATGCGACCTATCACACGCTTAGGCAAACTCTGTTGACGCTGGCGCAGTATCTGATCTTGGATAAGTCGTTTGTGTGCGGCGAGCCGCGCTCCTGCTTCCTCCTCAGAGAGGTGGCCCAGCTTGCGGATCGTTCTGACTATCAAAATCAACTCGGCCTCTTGAACCGAGGGTCGCGGGCCACGATTGACAGGCAATAGAATGAACGGCCAGGCAATGGATACCATGAGGCAGAGTCCAAACCATGAGAACGGATCGAACAGGTCGTGTGGGAGGTCGGTCTCGATGTACCAGAGGAAAAGAGATAAGAAGCTGAGTTGAGTCCCCACGATGAGCGGATAGAACACACCCAAGAAGCGGAAGCTGGAGGCATAGTGCTCAACGAGCATCCGTCGATGCAACCGCTTCAGTTGACGTAGTGTGTATAAACGCTCGTTACCTTGAAAGGAGTGTTCACTGTGTTCATCAATTGATTGATCAGTGGTGTTATCGTTGTCTGTAAGCACGTTCTATCCCTGTCAGATCTAAGACGGTGTCAGGTCTTTACACCTGTAACACCAGATTCCTACTGCAGCATCACCGCCAAACTACACGCGCTTATCTTTCATCAGAGGGTGTGCCGATTAATTCACAGTCAACTGGTGTGACTGCTCCCCGCCGCAAGCGGCGAGGCTTCCCACTTCTTAGGCCGCTACTGCCGAATTGGCAGATTGACGCTGGCCTCCATGGGTAGAAACGACGAGTCCCGCCGCCT
>NZ_JAPCIZ010000143.1:0-4228 GCF_027707725.1 Aeromonas sp. QDB25
CGCGGTGAGGGCGCTCAAACTCCTGCCCGGACAGAGACGGGGTTGCCTGCAGTGTTTCCTGGCCATCTAAGTGTTCGTCGAACTCCGGCACCGGGGTGGCCACCGGCGGCACGCGCGAGCTCCGGTGGCTGAGGTCCGGCGAGGACAGGGGCAGGGTGAATTGCCCGAGGAGTTGGCCCGAGTACCCGGTCGCACGCCCGTCGGTACCGCGGTGACACCAGGCTGAAGGCACGGGTTAGGCGCTCAAATTCCGCCATGGACAAGGGCTGGGGGTCATTGCTCTGCTGTTGTCAGCAACGCACCTGGCGTGTCTCTTGTGGCGGGACGTTGTCTCTCAGTTATAATGAGGTGTACAATGTACACCACTAAAGGCCCCTAGAGAGTAATTGGCGCTTGAGTCACGCTATCGAGTTTATCGAAACCTCCATTTTCACCAAGCAGATTAAGGCGCTTGCGACTGACGATGAATTGAAGTCGTTGCAGGTTGAATTGATTGCCGACCCCGAAAAGGGGGATCTGATCCAAGGTACAGGTGGCTTGCGTAAGGTCCGGATGGCGACTGGGCAGCAAGGGAAGAGTGGCAGTGCCAGAGTGATTTACTTCCTGGCTCATGCTGAAAAAATCTATCTCGTGCTGGCTTATTCCAAAAGCGAGAAGTCCAGCCTGACAGCCGCGGAAAAAGCAATATTGAAGAAACTGACCGCACAGTTAAAAGATGAGGATTGATATGAGCATGTTCAATGAGTTGCAAGCCTCTCTGGAAGAGGCCATCGCCATCAAGCAGGGCCGCAGCGAGGCATCAGAATTGACCCGCTATGAGGTGGCTGATGTAAAGGCGATCCGTGCGGCCCTCGATCTCTCGCAGCAGGAATTTGCTATCGGGCTTGGTACCAGTGTGGATACGGTCAAGAGCTGGGAAACCCGCCGCCGCAATCCAACCGGGCTGACTGCTAAGGTGCTGGCACTTCTTCAAGAGCGGCCCGAACTGTTCCGCGAACTGGCGGCCCATTGAAGGCCAGATGATATTGATCCTTTCAGAGCGGAGGTAGGCTAGGTTATCCCTTCTCCCGCCCTACGCGCGTCGAGTACCCGAGAACCCGGTCGCACGCCAGTCGGTACTGCGGTGTTCCCTGGCTGAAGATGCTGGTGGGTAGGTAAATTTCCGCCACGGACAGAGATGGGGGTTATCTGCAGCGTTTCCTGGCCGACGAAGTGTTCGTCGAACTCCAGCACTGGTCGTGGCCACCGGCGGCACGCGCGAGCTCCGGCGGCTAAGGTCCGCCACGGACGGGCAGGTGTGGGATGATGGAGGGGATGTCGGCCGACACCGGGAGATCTCAAGGATTGCTCCTGCCCGAGGATGTTGGTGCAGGAGCCAAGTCATCTCAATCTTGTCTCAATCGTCCTTGGAGCTATGTGGTTGCGCCGCTCCCAGGGTCTTAGCTTCCGCCTTGAACAGGTTCTTGCTCCACTCTTTGGCTTCCGCTTCCAACACCGTACCAGCGTGGGCGTTATTGGGAAACGTCTCGGGTAACACAAGCGTCTGTTGGACTATGTAAAGCACGCCAGCAAGTGCCGCCGTGGCTACCACGATGCGATGGGGCGTAATGCGCAGCCACTTCCGGAGCTCGTCCCTCGCGTGTGGGAAGGGCAGCTTATCGCTGTCCTTGCCGGACGGAATGTGCTCGTCCCCCGGCTTGACCTTATGTTGCCAGACACCCACCGCGATCGAGCGGTCCCCATGTCCCTGCAGTACACCAAAGCGCACCTTGTCCCCCAGTTGTGGGCGCTGGCCATCATGGCAATAGGCGGAGATATGGAAGAAAAACTCGCGCATGGTGTGCGCTTCCCTGACAAAACCAAACCCCTTATCGTCGTACCAGACAACCACTGTTCCATCTGTTCGCATCTCACATCCCTCTCGTACTGCCTATCGAATGCCCACTGCCGCTCTCCGGGGAAGAAAACTCAATCTCGCTACCCACCAGCCCGGCCTGGTGATCACCGCATGGCCTCCTACCTTCAGCCGATGTCCTCAACGGACGGGCACCTGGTGGTCAGTGCCCGAACTGCGCCTCGCACGGTTCTCCGTCGTGATTGCCATCGAGCTTGGTGTTGGGGCAGTTGTCGAGGAAGAACTTGGCCTCCTCATACGAGCCCATCTCTGAGCAATAAGTTCGCCCGTCGCAACTAAATTGGCTGGCCGCGACATCGAGGTTGTCATCCTGCTGCTCGTCGACAGCGCTTGAGTTGACCTGGCTCATCTGCGCGGTGGGTTGAGTGTCTTGGCCGGACAATAATGGCTTGGCAGCCCAGTACCCACCCGCCAGCAACGCCACACTCATCAGCAGGGAGGTAAACCTCGGGCGAGTAGATCGCGGATTAGGCCGACGTGGCGACTTGGGGGTGCTCGGGGCTCGATGTGGCTGGTGGACTTTGACCGGTGCCGGTCCATTGCCCCGGTGGACAGACTCTGCACGCGGACGCCCATCTCTCCCTTTCCCTACCTCAAAGCTCACGCTCTCATCAATCCGTGGTGGCACCCCATCTCGGGGGAAAGCCGAGATATGGACGAAATACTCCTCGTGATTCTCCTCGCATCGGATGAACCCGAACCCCTTGTCGCCGTTCCAGCGCACTAACTTACCCTTCAAACGCATCCTTCTTTCCTTCTCATCGGCACCTAACTCGTGATGCCACTGTGCTGTTGACCCCGTCCGTCACGGACTTATTCAGCCTGCTCCATTGCAGGTCTGGGGTCGTGATTGACCAGTATCGCTGCGGCTTCCCGAGCAGATTGCCGGTGTATAACACCCCGTGTTTTGTGGCCTTTTGCTGTATCCTTAAGCACTTATCCACAGAAACGGTTGATATGTCGCTGGATAGGTGTTTATAAGTCATTACTTTGAATGAGTTACGGCTGCTCCCGTGGCACCACGTAATACCATTTTCCGTCGATCTTTTTGCGAAACTCCTTCAGCTCCGAGAGCGGGAAGTTGAAGTAGTGCTCGCCATTTTCACGGAAGTAGGAAGACCGGATAGCAAATCCCTCATCCGTCTCCATCATTGCGTCCCGGTCCTTGCCGCGACCCCATCTCAACCGCTTCATGGTCTCAGCAAAGTCGCTGATTTCTCGCCAGCGATAACCTATGGGGTGCAATGCTGCTGACAGGGCTGATTGGTTGATCTCCTCTTCGTCCATATCCTCGTCTTCCTCCTCGAAGTCATCGTCATCATCTGGGGTAGGCTTGTTGTCCTGCACGACCACTGACTCCTGCTCACTCTCGGGTGTGTTGGACTGCACCTGGGTGACCGGTGTGGGGGCGGGATCCTTGTCCTCCACGGACGAAGGCGCTGGTGGGCTGTCCGGCAGAACAGCGTTCCCGGTGCTTTCGGTCTCTACTACGGCCATCACTTGCTCCTCTTCGTCCCCACGTTGAAGCCGCTCGAATACCGAGACAAACTCGCGGCGGTCTGGCTCCTCGCGCTTTGGCTCGGACACGGCGGCCATGATCTTCTGGCCACGGATACTGAGCTGGCAGCATTCCTCCTGCTGTCCCTGCTCATTGGGCATCATGACCACGTAGCAACGATCTGGGCTTGCCGCTGTTTCGAGGGTCGCTTGTATCGTCTTGCCCTGCGCCAGGGTCTCGATCACCTCGTCCACCTCCTTCAGCAGGTGCTTGGCCAGCAACCCGACTCGTAGATACGAAATGTCATTGATGGTCCGGTACATCAACACGCCGCTGTTGCGCTGCGCACTGCACCAGCTGAGCCACTGCCTTGCCCTGTCCTGATGGTCCTGACCGGACGCCTTGCGGGGCGCTTGAGCTGGCTTTGGCGACTGCACTGGTTCTGGGGTGGGGGTGGTCGGTTCGGCAACCACTTGCTCCGGGGTCGCCGGTGAAGGGCTGTCATCCTGCGGCACGGCTGGCTGTGCTACCTGGACATTGACTGCTACCTCCTGCACCGGGGTGTCCGGGGTCTCCACAGCAACCTCTGGCTCGCTCGACGACTTGGCAGCTCGCTTGGCTTCCAGTTTCTGTTTTCTCGACATGCCTCCATTGCTGGTGGCCGGGGGAGGTGGGGTCTCGTCGTCAGCATCAAGCTCATCGTCATCCGGCAGCTGTTCACTACCGTCTGCACGCTCGGCCAGGCGCTTCTTGACACGAGATCTGGCTCGCTTCTTTTTGCCAGCTTCTGAAACGCTCTCTGCTGCATCGGACTC
>NZ_JAPCIZ010000144.1:0-4185 GCF_027707725.1 Aeromonas sp. QDB25
CTGATTGGCGATCGCGGTGTCATCACCTTCAAAGACGAGGGCTCCATCGCCTATCTGAACGAGGCGCTGGTCCAGTACGGCACCAAGATTGACCCGAACACCATCAATACCAAGCAAGACGACGACGACGATAACGATAACGATAACGACGATGGCGACGACTAATCGCTAACAACAGAAAGGAAGCACCGTGATGAAGAAGCGACCGGTACTACTGGCATTGACCCTCCTGGTGAGCGGCTTTTCCCAGGCTGAGGCCCCCTCCGTGTCCCCCGCGGACTCTGAGGAAGCCGTGGCAAAGAACGTGGTGAAATCCGTGCCACTTCCGCTGGATGGACTGGTCGCTGCCAAGGATAAAAATGGCAACGATGTGATCGTGAGCACCAACGGCAGGTATTTCCTCAAGGGATACCTGCAGGATGTCTTCACCAATAAACAGATCAAGACCGTGGATGATGCGGTCGATGCCCAATACCTCACGCTGGCGAACATGGGGCTCAACCTCGTGGACATCGGCACCATTCCCTATGGCAACCCGAAGCTGCCGCTGCAGGCGCGGATCATGGTTGACCCCTACTGCGCGTCCTGCACGGACCTCCTGCGCAAGCTCTCCGAGCACCGCGACGAGGTCCACGTCGAAATCATGCTCACCCCCATCGCCGGGCAAATGTCCATTAAGACCGCCCTGAATTTGTGGTGTACCTACGAGGTGGATTACGACAAGGGCCGCGAGGTGGTGGAGTTGCTGATGAAGGGGAAACCCTACCCCGAGCTTCCCGAGCAGCCAACCTGCAAGGGGCAACGGGTACTGCTCAACACCATGTTGACCCGCACCTTCAACCTGAAAGGCGTCCCGGCTATCTGGCGCGTTGATGGCCTGGCACAACCTGGGATCCCGAATGATTTACTGGCGTTTTTGAACGAGCGTCGTCCGTCTGATGAATCCTCTGATGAATCCGTAGTATCGAAGTAAGGAAAGCACGATGCGAAATTCAGCCAAAACCCTGTTGCTCATGTTGCTCCTGCCAATGGCAGGCTGCTCCATCATCGGTCAGTCGGAGTCCAGCTGCCCTGGCAAACCGAATGGCTATGTCTGTAAAGGACCGCGAGACGTTTACGAGATGACCAACAGCAAAGATTCGCTGTTCGATGGCACTCAGGATGGCCTTGACGATGACGAGGACGAAGACGGAAAAAAGACAGGTGCCACTGGTGATGAAGCAGCTGCCAGTGGCGCGGTTGTCGAAATCCCCGCAGCTGGCGTCATCCCATCCAACTCGCTGAGCCTTTACCGGGATGACTTCTCTGCCCCCGAGCCGATGGCCGTCCGTGCCGATGCCCGCATTCTGCGTGTGCTGTTTGCAGCCTACGAAGATGATGCGCAATCACTGAACATGCCGGGATATGCGTTTGTGGAAGTCGAACCGAAGCGCTGGCTGGTTGGCGCTGCCGCCAACCAGCAGCCCGCCAAGATCATCCCGTTGCAGGCCCGCCAAGATGCCGACGCCAACCTCTCCCACAAAGAGAAGGTGGCGCACACCGTCGACCCGCTGGGTGTGAAGAAGATCACCAATACCCCTGGCCAAGTAGCAATTCCGCCCGAGTTACTGCGTAAGTGATTGAATCAAAAGGGGTGTTGTTATGTTTTCGTCCATTATTCAACGGCAGCGGGCTCTAGTCCAGCACCGCAAGTTTGGAGAGATGATCCCCGTTCTGGATTACTACCAGGACGAGCAGATCTTCCTCCTCGACCCCGCGACCCTTGGCTTCATGATTGTCTGCCAGCCCCTGAATGGGGTCTCAGCCGCCATGAAAAACCTGCTGGGGTCGCTGTTCACGTACAACTACCCCGACGATACCACCATGGTTGTTTCGCTCTCCGCGAACCGAGACATGATCGGGGTGTTCAACAACTGGGATAACCTGCGCGGTGGCCGCATGGAGCGGGAGGACTGGGAGTTCGAGCAGCTGCTGACCGACCTTGGCCGGGACTACCTGCACGATTCGAGCAGCCAAGGGTTGCGACCCGGTAAGGACACGTTGGTTGCTCGCAACTTTGAGGTCTGGTACTCGGTCACTATCCCGATTGAGAATCAGATCCCGACAGAGGAAGAGATAGCCAAAGCGGTAGAGGTCAAAGCCGACCTTGTCCAGAAGCTCCAGAGTATGGGGTCCGCCCCCGTCGTCGCTAACCACGAGATGTGGCTGCGCCGGATGCAGGTGATGCTCAATCCTGGCAAGGAAACCGCTTGGGCCAAGGGCGGGTGCCAAGTCAAACCGAGTATCCCCCTGCGTCATCAGGTGCTGCAACCGGGCCGCATGGTCACCGTGGACAACCAAGGGATCGTACTGCAGGGCGACCCCAACCGACAGGATGAGAACCGCGTAATCCGCGTACTCAATGGCTACAAACGGCCCGACTACGCCATGGTCGGAGACATGTATAACTTCTTCTCCAACTGGAACACCGGGATTGGTGGCATTCACCCAGACTTCCTGATCTCGCTCAATGTCCACTTCCCGAACCGCAAGAAGGCCAAGAGCGCGTTCGATGCCCGCAAGGTGCTGGTAACCAACCAGGAATCGGCCGGGGTGATGAAGTACAGTAACCGCCTGCGCTTCCAGTTCGAAGACCTCAAGGCCATCGAGCACGAGCTTGAGCAGGAGAACCAGTCCATCGTGAACTGCTGGCTGCAGGCCACCCTCTTCTTGGACAACGACGGTAAGCAGGATGCCGCCGTCAAGAACGTGATGTCCTACCTGGAAACCAAGGGCTATGGCTACGGGGTCGATCGCTTCATCGCGATGCCCCTGCTCATTGAAATGCTCCCGATGTGTCACGGCTACGACCCGCAGATCCGGGGGATGTTGCAGCGCCAAGAGGTCTTCACCACCAAGTATTTGGCCTGTGTCGCACCCATCTATGGACCATGGAAGGGCAATAGCGCCAACCCCGTTCTGGTGGGCTATTCCCGCGAGGGGCAGCTCATCTCCATTGACCCCTTCAAGACCAACGCCTCCTTCAACATCGCCATCGCGGCCCGCTCCGGTGCCGGTAAATCCGTGCTCGCCGGTAACCTCGTTAAGCAGTTGCTGACGACCGGTGTCCCAGGCCGACCCATGTCTCAAGATGGTGGCCAGGTGTTTGTCATCGACTCCGGGGGCTCCTACAAGGCGCTGGCCAGCCAGTTCCACTCCAGCCAGTACATTGAGTTCAGCGAGGAGCAGATCTTCTCCATTGACCCGTTCGTTGACCTCTCCGGCCTGCTGGACAACGACAACCCGCAGTCCATGGAGGACACCAACGCCAACCCAGAGGCGTATGTGACGCTGGCGGGCAGCCTCAAGCTGACCATGATCACCAACATGCTCAAGCTGATGGCGGCACCGGATGGCAAGATCGACAACTACCAGTCGAGCGTCATGTCGCGCATTTTGCTCGAAATGTGCGTGGCAAACCCGAGCAAGGCCAGTATCACGCTGTTTGCCCTGCTCTGTAACGAGCACGAGGACCAGCGGATCCGCGACATCGGGGCCCAGCTGCACGACTTCACCCGCAGCGGTAAGTACGCCCGGATCTTTGACCGGGAGCTCGCCCCCACCATCCGGTTCACCTCGCGCATGATCGTCTGTGAACTCGGCCAACTGAAGGCTCAACCGCACCTGCAGACCGTGGTGCTGATGAGCGTCATCCAGCAGGCCCAGGACGCGATGTTTCAGAAGGACGATGGCCGCCGCCGCGCCTTCATCTTGGATGAGGCGTGGGAGTACATCGGGGAAGGCTCCAGCACGTCGAACAACTCGTTCTTTGCGGAATTTATCGAGGCGGGTTGGCGTAGGTTCCGGAAAACGCAAGCCATGGGGGTGTGTATCACCCAGCAGGTCTCGGACTACTACTCCTCCAAGACCGGCAAGGCGATCTTCGCAAACAGCCCGTGGCTGCTCACGCTGGCACAGGAAACACCGGTTATCAGCCGTCTGAAGTCCGACAAGCTCATGGATGCGCCGCAGTTTGTGTTCGATCTGATGGAGTCCGTCCGTACCGACAAGGGCATGTTCTCGGAGGTGCTGGTGGGCCTTGTTGCACAAATCAGGGAACTATCTAGCCAAGTGGTGATCTGATCTCCCGGATCAATTACCGGGCACATGAGATGGGCAAGTCAACACACAACATCACCAACTGGA
>NZ_JAPCIZ010000145.1:0-4084 GCF_027707725.1 Aeromonas sp. QDB25
AGGCGGCGGGACTCGTCGTTTCTACCCATGGAGGCCAGCGTCAATCTGCCAATTCGGCAGTAGCGGCCTAAGAAGTGGGAAGCCTCGCCGCTTGCGGCGGGGAGCAGTCACTAGTGGTTGCGAAGCGGAGATGGCCAACATCACGCTGCACTTTTATCTGAGGATGCCCTATGACCTCTACTGCCGAGATACCCTCCGTGTGAAACAACGCACCCTGCAGATCCTCATGGACTACGCACATTCTTTGTTCGGGGAAAATCCGCCACGGCCTATTGCCGAGGGTAGCTTTATGAACCAGTTGTCTTTACTGGAAGATGAGCTTGCCGACCTAGTAGCTAACTTCAACCCGAAACGCTGCGAAGGATACTTTTAAGACCCTCCCCCTGCTGCGCGTGACAGCCATCATTTCTCGGCTGGTTGTCCGCAAAAGACTCGCACACCCTCACCTTTTGCCTTTCAAAGTCATCCATTCCGGAGAGCATCAGTGCTTTTAGGGGGCATTTTTCGGCCCCCATGTCCCGCACTGCCCGTTAGAGCCTCCATTGAGGCTTTAAGCTCAGAAGGAAGCGATAAATTAGTAAAATAAACGGATAAATTACTAATACAGGGGTTTTACCTTGATTTCTTACCGGTTTTCTCCGATATGACTGAAAAAATACTCAAATAGACCTGTTAATTCACAAAAATAAACTGATTTTTTACTAAAAATGCCGCTCAGCTTTGCAGTGTGGCATCAAGCAGGGGTCGATTTCACGTTAAAGCTCGCTCAGTAGACGCTGCAACTCATCGTTAGGGTTGTAGGGGCGATGAGTGGTGCTGATCTGCTTGAGTACGTGGTTGGCCTTTCTCTCTACACCCTGCACTGTTCGGTCGAAATCTTGCTGGCATTTGTCCAGGGCTCGGGCGGCCGCGATTTCAGCCTGGAATCGTTCCTTGCCCGATAGCTCGCGGGCGATCCGGTTCATTGCCCCGGTAAACATGATGTCGAGGGTGTCCTCACTCTTCGCTCTACGGAATCGGGTACAGAGGGAGTCGTAGGTGAACTCTGAAGCGGGCAATGGTTCTTTCTGGTTGATGTGGGGTTTGTGTGGCATGAATGCCTGTCCTTTCTCAATGTCCTTGGGCAAGTTTATGGCCCGTAGTAAGTCGCTGGCGTCGGTTCTGTGGGTTTCTGGCCGCTCGTTGTGGTTTGCTCGCGAGGGCTGCCTTTCGATGATTTTCCAAAATTAACAGTGTTAATTTCCGAAAACAGGCATGAAAAAGAGCCGTATGACGCTCATGTTTGATTGTTAATTGGCAACCTTATGATTTGTTTGTCTCTCAAGCGTTTGTTCTGATATGTTTGGCCATCATGCTTTTTCATATCGACCACTATAATTAGTGAATGGAGTCTCAATGATGGACGTTGACCTGGCAAAACAACAACAGCTTATGCGCTTTGAGAGTTTACGGGATGAGGCACGATTTACATTGGACTATCTCGAAAACGCCAAAAATGAGCGTATTGGGGATAACGGAGAGGATGAACCGGAAGGGGTAGTGTTCTCGCAGTATCAACTACATCGTTTACCCAATATGACTCGCGCCAAGGCCGATGCTGCCATCAAACTTCTGGAAGACAGTGGTCGTGAGTTTAACCAAAAACCCAGCAAAAATAATGCTCGAACACTCCACTCCTATTCACATGCCGATGTGCGAGCTATCTACAAGGCATCTGGCCAGCGCTCCTACGCAGAGATGAATAAGGTGTTGGGTGCGAGCCAGAGCGCGAGAGTGGTCGGCTGCATCAATCTGAAGGGCGGTGTAGGTAAAACCACCAGCCTGGTCACCATCGCGACCGGCCTCGTTCATCACCGCAACCTGATAAAGCACCAACTGCGCGTTGCCGTAATCGACCTTGACCCACAGGGATCGACCTCGCTGGCCTTCGGTTTTTCTGGTCTCGGGAAGAAAGACCAGCATTCAGCCATCGAGGCTATCGCTTCGCGCGCGACGCCGGACACTGTCAGGTCATGGATGCTACCTACTTCCAGCGACGGTTTATTCGTTATGCCTGCAGGGCGGGCTGATGGTCTGTTTTCGCTTCAGGCCCATCAACATGCCGCCGAAACGGGCGTCAACATGTCGGAATTGCTCACGAAATTTGTGATAGATCCATTAAGGGACTCATTTGACTGCATTTTATGCGATGTCGGACCCCATCTGGATGGGGCGTTAATCAATACTTTGGAGGCGTGTGACAGCCTGTTTGTCCCGATTTCGCTCGACCCGCTAGAACTCGATTCATCCCTGAAATTTCTCGAATCCATTCACGGCCTGCTGGCCAGTATTCCGACGGCACGGCTCAACCCAGACTCGGTCTGGATTATGGCCAGCAAGTATGACGGTACCAACCCGCAGCACCTGGACCATTTCAAACTGCTGAGATACCTCGACCATGTGCGGGTTTTGACAAACCCTCTCGAACTACTCAGACCGTTCTCCGTCGTCTCTGAGGATGGCCGAACTGTGTTCACTATCCACCGTAATGACTATTCAGGCGCACCCAGTTCGCTGAGTCGCGCACAATATAATGCCGAGATGGTGATTCAAGAATTTTTTGCAAATGTGCTAGAGGTGGCTAAGTAATGGCTCGCAACGAATTAAATGGCGATTTTTTGAAAAAGAAAGCGGCCAACACCCCCGGTACGGGTAGTCATATCGCTTCTTTTAACCTGACAGGCGCTAATGATGGTCCAAACTCGGACCCCGAAGCGTCCCTGGCGGCGGCGGTGATCACCTCCGGTGCATTCAGGGTGCTACGGCTAAAGGATGGCCGAAACGTGACGCTGACTTCGGCCTATGTACCGGCCGATAAGGTTGGAAAGCTAACCTACATCCATGAGGCAAATGTCCGGTCGCAAAGCAGTGTGACGGCAGAAACCGTGACTGATCTGATTGGTTCGGTGAGCTCTGGTGGCGTCATCATGGAGGTGTTGGCCGTCCGTGATGAAAATGGAAGGTACGCGATCTTCGATGGTCAGCGCCGCCGCTTCTGCGCGTTGCTGGCAGGCAAGGGGTTGCCCGTTGCTTACATAAAAGCCTCTGATGCGTCGGGTATTGCAGAGTTACGCGAGTTGAGCCGGATAGCCAACATCACCCTCCCCAATTCTCTCTATGACAAGGGCCAGCACTATGCGCGAGTCAAGAATGACGAAGGATTGGATCAGGCTGCGGTAGCCGCTGCCTTTGGTGTTACTGTCCCCGAAGTACACTATGCCTTGCAAGCCATTGAGATCCCGTTGCCTCTCTACCAGTTGCTGCCGGAGGGCACAGGTACGGGCCGACCAACGGTTCTAGCCTTGCGTAAGATCACTAAGTCCCTATCCGAGCCTCAATTGGACGAATTGTTGTTGTGGGCAAAGGATCAGCAACCGTACAGCAAAAGATCGATAGCGCTGGCAGAGATAGGCGCAGAGGCCCAAGCGCTTTCCGGCGGCAGTGCTGAGATTACTCAGCCCTTTGAGCTCATTTCTGGCATCGAGGTGAGGGAAGAGAAGGGCAATGTCATCAAGCTCACGCTTCCAGAAGGCATCTCGCGACAGACTATCTGCGACCTGCTTGCAACGCTCTCGTCTGATCCGCAGTAATCCCCCTCTCTACCAAGCGATTTACTTCACCATTGCGCCCCGTCGATCATGACGGGGCACTTCTGCCAACCGGTGGCGATGGGTACCGTCCGGGGTCTAAATTAACAGTGTTAATTTTCGATGACGTCCCTAACACCCGCAGCACGAAGCCGTCCGGAACGGTGTATCTACGTGCGATGGCGAACCCCCGACGTTGTCTTACCCTAATCGTGCAAACCCGCATCTAACCAGTGTCCTCCAAGGAATCTATGCTCACATCGGGGTTATCTAAAAACGTTGCGACAGGCGTTATTATCTGTATTATGATGGTTATCAACGCAATTTAGCTCTATGCAACTGTTCTCACCCCTATGCGGCCACCTCGATAGTCGCTGCTTGGGGGGTAAGGAGTGATTCAACGTGAACTTGGAAGATGACTCTAGTACCGATCTGCAACCGGGCTTTGACCGGTATAT
>NZ_JAPCIZ010000146.1:0-4056 GCF_027707725.1 Aeromonas sp. QDB25
GCACGGCGACAGCAGGGTGATGGTGGTGGTGTGTTTGGAGACAGCCAGTTTACCAGCACCCTGTCTGTCAACTTCCACTTTCCCAGGATCCCGCGAAGAACCTTTTTTCATCCGTTTGTTATCCGATTATGGGCCGGAACGGATTTTGTACCAGCGCGAATGCTCCTGTCAGGGGGCGCAACCGACTGGTTCGACCATGAGCTTTCAGCATGAATCATCACTCAACATGAATACGCTAGACGAACGCCTGCTCACCGTGATGGATGTCCTCCACACACCTGTCTGGGTCTATGACATCCAGCGTCATCATATTTACTGGGCCAACGATGCTGCCCTCGGGCTCTGGGAGGCGAGCTCCCTGGCCGAGCTGAAGTCCCGGGATTTCTCCGCCGACATGGCCGCCGCCATCGATCTGCTGCTGCAGCGTTATCTCGGCGATTTCCAGCAGGAGCGCAGTTACAACGAGTGGTGGACCCTCTCACCCAAGGGGGTCAAGAAGCAGGTCTATCTGCGTCTTTCCGGGATCCAGCTTGCCGGACGGCAGATGATGATGGCGGAAGCGGTCATCGATGCCGACACCCTCTATCAGGAGTCCTCCCTCGCCACCGGCGACACCCTGGCCTGTCTCTTTGACAACGAGGGGCGCCTCGAGAGCGGCAACCATCACTTCGACATGTGCTTTGGCACCGGCATTCTGACGCTGCCCCAGATCTTCTCCGGTGCGGACGAGGCCTTCTATCGTCGCCTCTCCCGTCTGGACGAAGTGGTGGCCGAAGGGGAGTGTCGCACCCAGAAGGGGATGCGCTGGTTCCAGTACCAGTTTCGCCATATCCAGCAGGGGGCACGGATCCTGCTGACCATGCGGGACATCACGGATCGCAAGCTCGAAGAGCTGGAGCATCGCCACCTGGCCTGGCACGACTCCCTCACCGGGCTGCTCAACCGCTACGGCCTGATGAAATCCCTGGAAGCCTATTGCGGCCTCGGGGGGCGCTTTGCCCTGGTGTTCATGGATCTGGACAACTTCAAGCTGGTCAATGACAACTACGGCCACAAGGCCGGGGATCGCCTGCTGGAGCGGGTCGCCGGACGGCTCAAGCAGATCTGCCCGCGGGACGTGGAGCTGGCGCGCCTTGGCGGGGACGAGTTCACCGCCCTGGTGCCCCTCAACCAGGCGAGCGATCGGGCCCAGGAGGTGGCGGATCTCATGCTCTCCCAGATGAGCAAGCCACTGCAGCTGAGCGGTGTCCCCGAGGTCACCATCGGCGGCAGCATCGGCATCGCCATCTACCCGGACGACGCCGATGATGGCGACAACCTCATCACCCGTGCCGACATGGCCATGTATCAGGCCAAGCAGATGGGGCGGCTTCGCTGGCAACGCTTCACCCCCAGCATGCAGCAGAGCCTGCATCGCAAGCTGACCCTGAAGCAGTTCCTGGCCAAGGCCGTCGGTCGGGGAGAGCTCAGCCTGCGCTATCAGCCCCAGGTGGATGTGGCGCAAGGTCGGGTCATCGGTTTCGAGGCCCTGGTACGCTGGTACAATCCCGTGCTCGGCCATGTGTCGCCGGCGGAGTTCATTCCGCTGGCCGAAGAGATGGGGCTCATCCGGGAAATCGGAAGCTGGGTGCTTTCCACCGCATTGGCCCAGATGGGGGAGTGGCAGCGACAGGACGGGGTGAGGGTGCCGGTGTCAGTCAATCTCTCGGGCTTCCAGCTCTCTGCCAGTTTGCCGGAGCTGGTGGCCCAACTGCTCGAGGTATTCTCGGTGGAGGCGGCGCTGCTGACCCTGGAGCTGACCGAGACGGTGCTGATGCTCGACATGAAGGGGTGCATCGAGATCCTCGACGCCCTGAGCGAGCAGGGGATCAAGATCGCCATCGACGACTTCGGGACGGGCTACTCCTCCCTGGCCTACCTCAACCGGTTGCCCATCGACACCATCAAGCTGGACCGCTCCTTCGTGGTGGGACTCAACCTGCCGGTGATCCGGGCGACGGTGGCCATGGCCACCAGTCTGGGGCTCGGGATCCTGGCGGAAGGGGTGGAGGAGGAGCACGAGCTCGCGGCCCTGCAGACCCAGGGTTGCCATGTCTTCCAGGGGTTCCTGTTCAGCCGTCCCATGACCCCGGAAGAGGTGGCGGCGGCGGGGTTTGCTGTACAGTGCCGACTGGGTCGCTACCCCCTCGCAAACCATTGAGCAAGTTGTCGATAAATGTGCGGCATCTCCCATTTATGAAGTGCGAGATGCCAAATTAAACATAATTAATCGAATTTTTGTCTCATATCATGGGATCCATTAGACGTTATCGCTAGTATGCGCGCTCATTCCTTGGTAATGGAGTATCACCATAATGAGTCAAGCTGCAGTGAACGAGCGTCCGGCCCCTCCCAACGGCTGGTTGAACCGCTTTCTGAACGGGGTGGAGAAGGCGGGCAACAAGCTGCCGGATCCCGCCATGCTCTTCCTCTATGCCTTGCTGATCGTCTGGGTCGGCTCTTGGATAGGCTCCCAGTTCTCCTTCGATCTGGTCAATCCCCGCACCGGAGAGGCCGTGGTCATCAACAACCTGTTGACCGGGGCAGGGCTGGCGGACTTTCTCGCCAGCATGGTCACCACGTTCACCGGGTTTGCTCCCCTTGGCATCGTGCTGGTGGCCATGCTGGGGGTCGGGGTGGCTGAACAGTCCGGTTTCATCAACACCGGGCTCAAGAAGCTGCTCAAGGTGACGCCGGCGCGCTTTCTGACCCCCATGCTGATCCTGGTGGCCATCGTCAGCCATACCGCCGCCGATGCGGGCTATGTGCTGGTGATCCCCATTGGCGGCATCATCTTCCATGCGGCGGGTCGCCACCCGCTGGCGGGGATTGCCGCAGCCTTTGCCGGGGTTTCCGGCGGGTTTGCCGCCAACTTCCTGCCCTCCGGCGGGGATGCGCTGCTTCAGGGTTTCACCCAGTCTGCAGCCCAGTTGTTCGACCCTGACTACATGGTCAACACCCTGTGCAATATCATCTTCACCGGCGCTTCTTCCTTGCTGATCATCTGCGTGGGCTGGTTTGTCACCGAGAAGATTGTCGAGCCGCGCCTCAAGCAGGTGCCTCTCAACGAGGATCTGGAGAGCGCCGACGAGATGGGCCGTTACAGCGCCCAGGAAAGCCGGGCCTTCAACTGGGCCGGGTTCGCCATGCTGGCGGCCGTGGTGCTGCTGGGGCTGGCGCTGGCCCCCGGCGACTCGCCGATGCGGGCACCGGACGGTTCCCTCACCACCTTCGCCGCGCCGGTGATGAAGTCCATCGTGCCCCTCATTTTCCTGCTCTTCATCCTGCCCGGGATCGTCTATGGCTTTGTCGCCGGCAGCTTCAAGAGCGGCAAGGATGTGATCGACGCCATGTCGGCCACCATGAACAAGATGGGCTCCTACATGGTGATGGCCTTCTTCTGCGCCCTCTTCATCAAGGCGTTCGGGGATTCCAACCTCGGTACCCTGCTGGCGCTCTCCGGTGCCGAGGTGCTTCACGCCCTGGCGCTGCCGGGAGAGGTGACCATCGTCGGCATCATACTGCTGACGGCCACCGTCAACCTGGTGGTGGGCTCGGCCTCCGCCAAGTGGGCCCTCATCAGCCCCATCCTGGTGCCCATGCTGATGGCGGTGGGGATCTCGCCCGAGCTGACTCAGGCCGCGTATCGGGTGGGGGATTCCGCCTCCAACATCATCACCCCGCTGATGGTCTTCTTCCCCCTGGTGGTGGTTTATTGCCAGCAGTATGTGAAGAGCACAGGCATCGGCACCCTGGTCTCCATGATGCTGCCTTACTCCCTGGCCTTCCTGGTGAGCTGGACGGGCTTCCTGCTGCTCTACTGGGCGCTGGGGTTCCCGCTTGGGTTGCAGGCCCCCTATGTCTATCCTGCCCCTTGAGGGTGACGGGGGGCCTTGGGCCCCCCGCTTTTTTTGGTTCTTCGCGGGATCCTGGGAAAGTGGAAGTTGACAGACAGGGTGCTGGTAAACTGGCTGTCTCCAAACACACCACCACCATCACCCTGCTGTCGCCGTGCAT
>NZ_JAPCIZ010000147.1:0-3940 GCF_027707725.1 Aeromonas sp. QDB25
CGCTCTCTTACCCTGATGTCCAGCGAGGACGTCAAGGTGGAGATCTTCGCCGGGAGCTGGTACGTGTTCGTCACCAACTATGGGATTCAACCCCAGCTGATCACCCACGCCCGCGCTGACTCCCAACTGGCCATGGAGCTGGTTGTGATGTTCGAAGAACACAATAGCGCCATGCCCGAGGCCACCGCATGAAACGAACCCTCACCTTTCTGCTGCTGGCTTCGCTGTCCATGGCGGGCACCGTCACGGCAGCATCTGACGACACGGAACTCAACGCCATCGCCGCCAAGATGAAAGCCCGCAACATCGCGGTCGACAAAGTGCAGCGCCTGAGCAAGCACCTCATCGAGATGTCCATCAACGGTGAGACGGTCTATGCCACCCCGGACGGCGACATCATGCTGTTTGGCCAAGCCGTGCAGTTCGATAAGAACAACCGCCCGACCAACCTGACGGTGGCGGCGAGCTGGCGGCAGGCCGAAACGATGATTGCCGACGGCACTGCCATGACCTTCAAGGCCCCCAAAGAGAAGGCCAGTGTGGTCGTCTTCACTGACGTGACATGCGGTTACTGTCAAAAATTCCACTCCCAAGTGCCTGAGCTCACCGCCAAGGGGATCACTGTCCATTACGTTGCCTACCCCCGCAGTGGTCCCGGCACCCCTAGCTTTGAAAACATGAGCTCTGCGTGGTGCGCGGCCGATCCGCGTGAAGCCATCTCCGCCTTGTTCCTTGGCGGACAGGTGCCGAACGCCAAGTGCGCCAAGGGCAATGCAGTTGATAAGGGGTGGGCATTGGGCCAGAAGGTCAGCCTGCAAGGTACCCCGACCCTAATGCTGCCTGGTGGTCATCTGGTGACGGGCTATCACTCCGTGGAGGACATTATCAAAATGCTGGCCGTTCCCACCGCTTGATCCTGCGCGTTCACTCCTCCAAGGGCCTTCTCGCGGGGCCCTTTTCTTTCTCCGTTTTCACCTCACTCCGGGTGCGGCCATCAAGGGCGTCTTGTCCGACCTACGCCCTCCTCCAGGCCCGGCTCGTCGGCCGCGCGGACAGGCTCAGAGTCCACGAAGGACGGCAGCTACGCGCCGTGCTCCCTGGTGGCAGCCTTCTCCAATCCTTGGCACCCGGTTTCGTGATTATCTGGGTCAACCGCTTGACTTCATAAACGCTTACATATAGCGTTTATGTATAGTTAACATGTTTTCGGAGGTCACATGATCGCGGGTCTTGAACTCACTACTATCACCGCCCAGTTCCAGGGCCAGACCGTGAATGCCGCACAAGCCAACCCGTACAGCCTTCAGGCTGTTCAGGAAGCGATGATCGACCTTCAACTCAACCCTCAAGACTGTCTGCTCATCCTGCGCCGCAGCGTGAACAACGAGCTGACCGCAGAGGTTGACCCTTCCCCCACGGCTTATATCAAGGCGCTCAACGCCACCGGCCTGCATGTGCAGGGCTGTCTGGTCTACTACGGCGACGACTTCACCTACCACGGTAACGAGGTGGGTTATGATCTGGTGCCGTCCGCCACGGCCGACCGCTCTGTTGCCAACGTGGCCGCCGTCGTCATCGGGCTGACCCGCTATAAAGAGACCAAGCCGTACACCTACGCGCTGATTGACCGCTCGCAGCTGGATGCCGCCATCGACTACCAGAACGCCGAGTGCTACGGCGGAGTCGAGCAGAACGAGAGGACCATCAAAGGGCTCATGCTCAACGTCGCTATCCGGTTCATGATGAAATGGCAGATCAACTCCCGCTTCCCGTTCCCGACCGATTTCAGCGGTTACTTCCGGCTGCTGGAGGCGCATAACGGCATCGTTGAGAAGTGCCAGCAGGAGCGCCAGCGCCTCACCGCTACCTTATCGGGCTCCCTGCGCCGCTTTCGCTCTGTGAAGGCTATCCCCTCTACCATCGAAACCCTGATGGAGGCGGCTGGTAACCCGCGTCTAGCCGACACAATCCTGACCCTGTATGAGCCGCCCAAGCCCAAAGCCTGCGCCTTTGACTTTAATGACTTCGGGTTATAGAAATATTGCTTGCTGGCGTTTTTATCTGTTGGTAATATTTATCAAACAGACATCAGGGGGTTT
Source organism: Aeromonas sp. QDB25 (assembly GCF_027707725.1). NCBI lineage: Bacteria > Pseudomonadati > Pseudomonadota > Gammaproteobacteria > Aeromonadales > Aeromonadaceae > Aeromonas > Aeromonas sp. QDB25. The sequence continues at coordinate 2,100 of NZ_JAPCIZ010000147.1, forward strand.
TATGGATAGCATGATGAACAGTCTTGATACCAACCAACCGACATTCTCTTCGCAGATTATCGGTCAGCAAGCCACTGCCAGTGGCGCACGCACCCTGCTCCAAAACGCTATCAAGCCGGGTTATGACTCGGAGTGGAATACCCCTAACTTCCTCGACCGCGAGGGCAACCCGGTCCCTGGCATCTATGCCGACGTGGATAACGATGACTATCACGCCATCCCGGCGCTCAGCTCTTCCAAGCTCAAGAAATTTGCTCAGTCACCCGCACTCTACTATCGCGAGTATGTGGCTCCCCTGAGCCGTGCCAAGTCGGCCTCCACCGCTACCGCCTTTATGACCGGGACTGTCTCCCATGGCCTCATTCTTGAGCCTGAGCGCTGCGCCGACCTCTACTGGTATCACCTCAACCCCATCGACTACCCACAGGCGCTGCATACCGTCGCTGACCTCAAGGCCGCCATCGAGAAGCGTGGGCTCAAGCCCAAGGGCACGCTCAAATCCGGCCTGATTGAGCAGCTGCTGGCAGCCGACCCGGCCATGGCCGACCAGATCTTCGATGTGCTGGCCCATGAGCACCTGATGAAGCGGTTCCGCAAGCTCGGTTTGCCGTGGATGAAGCCCAACCCGGCTGACTATCCGGAGGCGTTGCTGTCCCTCAAGGACTACGAGAGTGCCTGCACCAAGAAGGGCCTCACCCCGGTGAGCGATGATCTGGACGACCTGTATGCCCAGTTGATCGTCATCGACCCGACACTGGTGACACATCACAACCTGCAAGCGGTGCATGAGGCGCGGGTGATGACCCTGCCCGCCTGCATCGCCTACATGAATGAGTTCGTGCTCGACCCCATCACCTATCAGGACGCCCATCGCGCCCGTGACTCGGTACGCCGCCACATGCGGGCTGACTCCCTGCTGCGTGACGGTATCGCGGAGCTGACCATGATTGCTCAGGATCCGGAAACCGGCATGTTCGTGAAGGCCAAGTTCGACTGGCTGCGCTACGACCTCATCTCGGTGGACCTCAAAACCACCCGTGACACCAACCCGGATCGCTTCACCTATCAGGCTCGCGACCTTGGCTATGACTTGCAGGATGCCTTCTATACCCACGTCGCCAAGCTGCTTGGCATTCAACTGCGCGGGTTTAGCTTCGTCTGTGTGGAGTTTGCCGACATGGACAACTGTGAGGTGTTTGAGTTCTCGGAGAGGGTGCGGGTGCGGGCTGAAAACAACCGCCGCTCGATGATGCAGGATCTGCAATTCTGTAAGAGCCGGGATTTTTGGTACGGCTACAACCCCAACCAGACCACCATGGTTTTAGACTGGTAGCCACAATCCAACCTGACCCATGACAGTGACTCTCCTGGGGGTGAGCTCATCACCCTCACAGTCCTCCCGAGACAATTTGCAAAAGAAAAGGCAAGCCCCGCATGGGAGCTCGCCTTTAAAATGTGCTGTTTTGCCCAAGAGAATGGGTTTTAATTGTGTCTTTGGTTCGTAATTGCACAGGTAGCCATTACGTGGGCGCATTATAACGACGTCCGTTCCGCATCTCTAGGTCCAACTCGCTTGCCAGTACCTGCCAGGTCACGCTCCCTCGGTATTCTCTCGCCGTCCTCGCAGGACATTTGCTCGCATCTCATACTGGGCTGTCCTTAGACCGGCAATGTGGTAGAGTCTTTCACGTACTGGCATTACTCCTCCGTGCGATCACGGATAGACGTTATTCATATACAGGACCTTAAGAAAACACTTCATTTGAAATTCCTTCTAAGGTCCTGTTCTGTATCGATTTTCGCTGCTTGGTTCGACGGGCATTTTTCGCCAAGTAAACGGC
>NZ_JAPCIZ010000148.1:0-3747 GCF_027707725.1 Aeromonas sp. QDB25
CATCGTTCAGATCGTTTGCAATAGACATAAAAAATCCGGAACCAGTGATTGGTTCCGGATTGTCCTACAGCAGAAGGATCGGTCAATGGATCCTTAACTGATCAGCATTGCTTACAGAAGGGGCCTTTTGTAAAAACTCGAATCAACACTTGGGCACGCAGCCCCAAACCCCGCACTCGCGGTGAGGTAGCCGGGAGTGTTGGGTCGCTACGGTCAGTCACGGGCTTTCGCGGCATAAACGGTTTCTCTCCCACGGCATAAAACCGCCGGGGGGACCCTCCCATTTATTTCACGTTTCCTTGACATCCCTTCGCTCATTTATTCGCCTCGTAAAATGCATCAAGCAACTTGCGCAGGTCGATTTCCCTGCTTGTGGTATTCAGAAAGGCATCCAATTTATCGACCTGCTGCGCTCTGACCGTTTCCAGTTCTTCCCGAAGCGCCAGGTTTTTTGCTTCCAATTCACCGATCTTCTTCTGAAGGACAGAACGCGCCGCCGTCTTGTATTTCGGCGCGGTGTCGTTGTGCATCCGGCGTTGGATATTCTTGGCTTCGCTGAACGCCTCGGCAATGAGCTTGCGTCCATTCCATTCCTTCTGGCTAAGCATCTGCCGGTTGAACGCATGACCAAATTTTTTCTTCGAGTGTGTCATGACGTTTTCCCAGGTGACAGGTATCTGGGAATCCGGGAATAGTGAGACCATCCTGGCTATCTTCCGCGCCAACTGCTCGGTCAAGATTTCTTTGCGCCCCAGCTTGCTGGCAGGCTCACTCATCTGTGGTGTCCTCGCTATCATCACGTTCGTCGTAATCGTCATCGGGCGCGATCAGGGATCGCTCATCCTTCAGGCCCAGTGTCGTCGGGGCAAACTGCGGGTACTGCTCGATCATGGCAAGCCGCTCCTGCTCGATCCGTTCATGGCCCCCGTAGGCATCCAGCGCCCGCTCCACACCGGGAGCGGCATGATGTGTCGGGTTGTGGTACTTCATCAAGGCACCATTGGTAATCGTCGGACTGTCCAACCTATCAACATAGCCCGTTGCCACAAAGGCTTCGTGGAGCATGTTCTTGATCACAGTGTCCTTGATCAGGTGTTTAATGTCGTGGAAGCGCGCGATCAACTCGTCCGTCATTTGCGCTGGGGTCAGCCCGCGTTCGACCAAGTGATAAAGGTGCTGGGTTAGGGTTTCCTGATCGTCCGCAATTTCGCGGCCATGAATGATCACCATCTGTTCCACGATGTTCAGAATGGCGGCATGCAACTCGCCTTCGCGTGCTCTCGTCCGGTCATTGGTCGGTATGTGACCTTTGACCAGATGATTGTTGTTGCAGGGTAGGCATGAGGTATAGGCGCGGCAGGGTTTTTCATGGTGTTGATGCGCGCAGAAGCCATACCAGGTAGGGTAAATGATGATGATCTGTTCACCCGTCCTGGCGATGGGCCGGTCTACGGTGGCAGTCGATATGGCGTCCATGGTCGTCCCGCTAATCCCGGAGTCGTGGACGGTCACAATATCAATCTTGGGCCCATGCTCGTCTTCCAGCTTGCGGCAGGACGTCAGCCCGTTCGAGAGTTCGGTCAGCTCCACAGGTTCGGGCATGGTGCTCGCCGCTGCCTTGGTTTCCGCTGAGCGGAAGTCGTAGTGCCAGAGTTGCGCAACGCTGAGCCGGTTGGCCCACTTGTTGATGAGCACGTTGGAGAGCTTTTCGCCGTAGGTCAGGGCCATGGTTGTCAGCCAGCGGCGCGGGTCATGGGTGTTGATTGCCGCGATCTGCGTGACCCCGTTGACTGGCATCATGATCTTAAGTTTTTCGAAGAGGGTGGGTGCCTGCTTTTTGCTCTGTCGTACTGATACCGATTGCTTCAATCGGTGCAGGATGAAGCCGTATTTGGCGGCGCCGGGAAGGTAGGGAGATGTGCCATGATCGAATAGAAACAGCATCTTCGCCAGCTCGCCCTTGTAGTGGTTATCCATCGATACGATGCGGCAACTCTCCAACGCAGTGCGGACGTTGGCCAGCAGGAGCGGCTCGATGTCATCCCAGCGGGCGACGTCGACTTCTGCATGTTTGGCCGATCTTCCGTTTTTATTGATGGGATTCGGATTCGGTACTTTGAAGCGCTTAGTGCCGAGTTTGGTCATCATTTGCTTAGCCACTCGGCGTGGCGAATCGTTATCTTGATCCGACAGGGTCATGATGTTTGCGAGCGAGCGTGCCGTGAGGTTCGCGCCGCGCAGATGCTCCAGTTCGGGAGGCAGGTAGAGTCGGTCGGGGTGCTGCTGGTACCACTGGACGAGCATTCGGGAGCGTTCGCCATGCGCCAGGATGATCTTCTGGCCATAGTGGAAGAAGTCGATCATGAAGTTGAGCACGGGCTTGGCGCTCCACTGCGCTCCCTTGCTGCCCTTCATGGTGATAAGCAGCATCTGGTGCGCCGCGTGTACTTTGTCGCTTTCCTTGTCCGGCGCACGCCGCGCGTAGTCGTCGATGCTCACATGATCGTCAACGCTCTGGCAAAGAATTTCATTAATGCGGGAGGGGGCACACATCAACAGCCCCATCATCGCGATAGCGACCCGATCCCCGGCGGACAGGCGCGCGTCGTTGGCTAACAGGGCATTGAACGCCTCATTGAGCGCCTCGATCCTTCGGCCGAGCGCTGAGACCTTGGCCTGCCGTGTTTGCGTCAGGTTGGATCTTCGCAGCGCCAACAGCTCGGTGTGGGTTTCCGACTTTAAGCGGTATCGTAGGCGCGGCAAAATGCCTTTGGCTGCGAACGTGTCCAAGGTTTGGCCGAGTTGTTTAAGCGCTACCAATGTTCTTTGGGCAGAACCCGGATTGCTGCGGGCGCGCTGGAGTAGAGTTGCTTCGATGGCTCGCAGGGCGGCGTGATCGAGGTCAAACAGGCTGTCTGCAGGGGCAAACCGAAGCAAGCGTAACCTAAACGCGTACTGTCTGCTGTTACTGACCTTCTCCCCGAGTATTGTCTCCGCAACATGGCAACGGAAAGCCTCGGCAAAGCTTGGGTGCTTGTCGGCAAAGTCGACCAGAACCGAGCTGAAGGTAAGGTTGGGCGAGTCCGTGAGGGTGACTCCTTTCAGGATCCAGCGGTTGGCATCATACGAGATCGTGGGATATCGCTGCGCCATGCGCTGTCGGCAATCGGCTTGCCATTTCTTGAGAGCCAGTTCGTATTTGAATCGGTCGAGGTCAACGGGTCGGTTCATGGCCGGGATCCTGTTGGGCGAGGGCATGTTGATACTGGTTGGCCTCCGACACGACCAGCATGATGTAGTGTTTGGCCGCCTTGAACTGGTTGGTAAGCTCCCGAAAGGGCAGGCCGCCACCTTCGTATTTGATGATCTCGGACTCTGCAAAACGAAGGTTGATGCTGTGGTCGGCATCGAAGCAGGGCGTGAAGCGGATGCAGGAGTAACAGGCAAGCGGTGCGTACTGGCAGGCGTTTGTCTTGCCGCACTCGCCGGTGAGTTCACGGCGGCCAGTCGCCAGTTCAATGCTGTTGATGGCCTTTTCCGGGGCCATCGGATCGCTCTTCGAGCGAAATGCTGAGGGAAGGTGCGAATAAGCGGGGAAATTCTTCTCGGCTGACTCAGTCATTTCATTTCTTCATGTTTGAGCCGATTTTTTACTCCCGTAAATGCCTTGAATCAGCCTATTTAGACCGTTTCTTCGCCATTTAAGGCGTTATTCCCAGTTTTTAGTGAGATCTCTCCCACTGACGT
>NZ_JAPCIZ010000149.1:0-3717 GCF_027707725.1 Aeromonas sp. QDB25
CGCTGCCCACAGGAGTGGTTGAGGGCCGTGGTCAGGGCGTGCATCGAGAAGACAGATTATCCCATCCCGGCAGAACTGATGCCGTCAACCCCGTCCTGGTGAATAGATACCGAATTCCTGCCTACGTTGAACACGCCGCAAGCCTTGCTGGCGAATGTGCGCGCGCAACTGCAGGCGCTCAACAACGTGCAGTTCTCCGACGGTGAGTGGGCGCGATTTGTTGAAACCTACCTGGACAAACCCAGCGACAGCATCGTCGACAAGACGCGCAAAATTCATGATGACTACATCCATGACTTCGTGTTTGACGATGGCCGCATCCAGAACATCTACCTGCTGGACAAAAAGAACGTTACCCGCAACAAGGTGCAGGCCATCCGCCAGTTTGAGCAAACCGGTAGCCATGCCAACCGCTATGACGTGACCATTCTGGTGAATGGCCTGCCACTGGTACAAGTAGAGCTGAAGAAGCGCGGCGTGGCCATCCGCGAGGCTTTCAACCAGGTGCATCGCTACAGCAAGGAGAGCTTCAACAGCGAGAATTCCTTGTTCAAGTATTTGCAGCTGTTTGTGATCTCCAACGGCACCGACAGCCGCTACTTCGCCAACACCACGCAGCGCAACAAGAACAGCTTCGACTTCACCATGAACTGGGCGAAGGCGGACAACACGCTGATCAAGGACCTGAAGGACTTCACGGCCACCTTCTTCCAGAAACACACCCTGCTTAATGTGTTGCTGCATTACTCGGTGTTCGACGTGAGCGATACACTGCTGGTGATGCGCCCTTATCAAATCGCAGCCACCGAGCGCATTCTGTGGAAGATCAAGAGCGCCTATCAGGCCAAGAGCTGGAGCAGTCTTGAGGGCGGTGGCTTTATCTGGCACACCACCGGTTCCGGCAAGACGCTGACCAGCTTCAAGGCGGCGCGCCTGGCCACCGAGCTGGATTTCATCGACAAGGTGTTCTTCGTGGTGGACCGCAAGGATCTGGACTACCAGACCATGCGGGAATACCAGCGCTTTTCTCCCGACAGCGTGAATGGCTCTGATAGTACGGCTGGCCTCAAGCGCAATCTGGAGAAGGACGACAACAAGATCGTCGTCACCACCATCCAGAAGCTCAATAACCTGATGAAGAGTGAAGGTGATTTGCCCATCTACGGCAAACAGGTCGTGTTCATCTTCGATGAATGTCACCGCAGCCAGTTCGGTGAAGCGCAGAAGAACCTGCAGAAGAAGTTCAAGAGGTTCTATCAGTTTGGCTTTACCGGCACCCCAATCTTCCCGGAGAACGCGCTGGGTGCGGAAACCACCGCCAGCGTATTCGGCCGCGAGTTGCATTCCTACGTGATCACCGACGCGATCCGCGATGAGAAGGTGCTGAAGTTCAAGGTGGATTACAACGATGTTCGCCCGCAGTTCAAGGCCATCGAGACCGAGAAGGACGAAAAGAAGCTGAGTGCGGCAGAGAACAAGCAAGCCCTGCTGCATCCTGACCGCATCCGCGAAATTACCCAGTACATCCTGACCAACTTCCGGCAGAAAACCCACCGCCTGCACGCGGGCAACAAGGGCTTCAACGCTATGTTTGCCGTGAGCAGCGTCGATGCCGCCAAGCTGTATTACGAGTCGTTCAAGACCTTGCAGAAGGATAGCGACAAGCCTTTGCGCGTGGCGACCATCTTCTCCTTCGCCGCCAATGAGGAGCAGGATGCTATCGGCGATATTCAGGATGAAAGCTTTGATGTATCCGCAATGAACAGCAGCGCCAAGGAGTTTTTGAGCGCAGCCATTGCGGATTACAACGCACTGTTCAAAACCAACTTCAGCGTGGATAGCAACGGCTTCCAGAACTACTACCGAGACCTGGCCAAGCAGGTGAAGGCCAAGGAGATCGACCTGCTCATCGTGGTGGGTATGTTCCTGACCGGCTTCGATGCGCCCTCGCTCAACACGTTGTTTGTCGACAAGAATCTGCGCTTCCACGGACTGATGCAGGCCTATTCGCGTACTAACCGCATCTTTGACGCCACCAAGACCTTCGGCAATATCGTCACTTTCCGCGACCTGGAACAGGCGACCATCGACGCCATCACCTTGTTCGGTGATAAGAACACCAAGAACGTGGTGCTGGAGAAGAGCTACCAGGAGTACATGGAAGGCTTCACCGATGCGGCCACCGGTGAGGCGCGACGTGGTTTTGTCGCCGTGGTGAACGAGCTGAAAACCCGCTTTCCCGATCCATCGGCCATTGAAAAGGAAGCTGACAAAAAAGCCTTCGCCAAGCTGTTCGGCGAGTACCTACGCGTCGAGAACGTGCTGCAGAACTATGACGAATTTGCCAGCTTGAAGGAATTGCAAAGCGTCGACATGACCGACCCGGCAGCGGTCGAGGCATTCAAGGCCAAGCACTACCTGAGTGATGAAGATCTGACCGAGCTGCAAGCCATCACGCTCCCGCCCGAGCGGAAGGTTCAGGACTATCGCTCGACCTACAACGACGTGCGCGACTGGCTACGCCGTGAGAAGGCTGGGGCCGAGAAAGAGAAGTCCACCATTGACTGGGATGACGTGGTCTTTGAGGTGGACCTATTGAAGTCTCAGGAAATCAACCTGGACTACATCCTGGAACTGATCTTCGAGCACAACAAGAAGACCAAGAGCAAGTCTGAACTGGTGGATGAAGTGCGGCGTGTGATTCGTGCCAGCCTGGGCAACCGCGCGAAAGAAAGTCTGGTGGTGGACTTCATCAACCAGACCGATTTGGACCAGATCGGCGACAAGGCCAGCGTAATTGAGGCCTTCTTCACTTTCGCTCAAGCGGAACAGCAGCGAGAGGCTGCAGAGCTGATTAGCGACGAGGGCCTGAACGCAGAATCCGCCAAGCGCTATATCACCAACTCACTGAAGCGCGAGTTCGCCACCGAGAATGGCACGGAGCTCAATGCGGTTCTGCCTAAGATGAGCCCATTGAACCCGCAATTCCTGACCAAGAAGCAGACTGTCTTCCAGAAGATCGCTGCCTTTGTTGAGAAGTTCAAGGGTGTAGGCGGGCAACTTTGACTGCTCCTCCCCCTGAAGGAAGAGGATTCTGGATCAAGCCACAGACCGCAGACACAGCGGCTTGTGAGAGCCTGGCCCCGAAGAGCCTGCATCCGCAGTGAGGGTGGTATCCAGCAACATGCCGCCAGTCAGACGGTCTACGCCGCGCCGTAGTGTTACGGGGCGGCGATACTTCACCAGCTCGGGGGGAATGCAGTTTCCGGCGATTATCCGCCCGTCGTTCTGGTATTTGTTCAGTTGGTTACAGGCACCAACATTGTCCCGAATGCCCACATAGCCGCACTGGCGGCAATGGTAGACTCGGCCTGCGGGTTTATGGCGATGGCCACACGCAGGACAGGTTTGCGAGGTATAGGCTTCGTTCTGCTTGACCAGCTCGATGCCCCGGCGTTTGCCCTTGTAGGCCAGATAGCCATAGAGCTGGCCCAGCGGGTTACCCGAGTTGCCTTGATTCAGACGACGCGAGCCTTGCTTCTGTTTGCGCTTGTTGCGCGGCATCTCTGTGATGTCACCGACCACCAGGGTTCCGGCCTCACGCGCTGCGTATTCCGGCGAAGTTGAACAGCCATTCCGGCCAACGTGAACACCCTGATCCTTAACGCGCTCACGTCACCCCGTTTCTAACTCGAGTGTTCAGATTGGGTCAACTCA
>NZ_JAPCIZ010000150.1:0-3614 GCF_027707725.1 Aeromonas sp. QDB25
GAGCAGAAGTTATCATGATCGTTACCATGTTAGGAGGTCACATGGAAGATCAGATCCTGGAAAACGGGAATGGTTCCGTTCAGGGCGCTACTTGTGTATAAGAGTCAGTCTCATACGTGAGCTGAAGCGAGTTCACATGAAAAGTGATGAGCTTTATGTGTATTGTAGTGATAGTGACAAGGCTCTTATTGAGCGAGTGCTAGTCGATTATCCGTTCACGTTGCATTTCAATGTGACGGACATGTCCCAGCTAAAAGGCAAAACCCTTGTGCATTACAAGAGTGGTGACCTTCCCGATGAACTGGCCGCAATGCTGGTGTTGGCCACCAAGTATGGCGCCTACGTTGAACCGCTGGTCAGTTATCTGGACCGACGTTTCGGACGTACAGAAGTGGAGTTGTTGCACAGCGGCTACTTCCTGCACATGAAATCTTTCTCCATCCTCTCCCGTCCATCCAATCGCATTGTCAAGCGTGCGCTGGATCTGGTCTCTGCCATTGCGCTCAGTCTGGTTGCCATTCCCATTGGCTTGCTTGCTGCGCTGGCCATCAAACTGGAATCACCAGGCCCCATCTTTTATCGTCAAGCCCGTGTTGGCCAGTTCAACCAGGAATTCGACGTCATCAAGTTCCGTTCTATGCGAAACGATGCCGAAAAAAATGGTGCTCAATGGGCAAGCAAGAATGACGCCCGAGTCACTCGTGTTGGCCGCTTCATTCGCAAGACCCGTATTGATGAACTACCGCAACTGATCAACGTCTTTAAAAGTGAAATGTCACTGGTTGGTCCGAGACCAGAAAGGGAAGTGTTTATCAAAGAGTTGGAAACGGTCATTCCATATTATCGTTTCCGCCATGCGGTCAAGCCCGGCATTACCGGCCTGGCCCAGGTCAAATACCCCTACGGGGCATCTATTGAAGATGCCGTGTGGAAACATAAATACGACATCTTCTATATCAAGCATCAAAGCCTGCTGTTGGATATCAAGATCCTGCTGCTGACAGTCAAGACTGTGCTGTTTGGCATGGGTCGGTAGCCTTTCTTATAAAAACCGTTTTAGATATATTTTGGCTAATTAACGGAGAGTTATAAAGCCGGGCCACCTTATGAATAGTCTAATGTGGCGCAAGGAAAACTATATTAATGGATAACAAAAAAAAGCATAGCCGCATAGTTAAAAACTCATTGTTTCTCTATTTTAGAATGATACTCACATTGGTCGTCACACTATACACGTCCAGAGTGATACTCAACGTTCTCGGTGTAGAGGACTTCGGTATTTACAATGTCGTTGGTGGTGTAGTAACCATGATGGCCTTTTTGAGTGGGGCCATGTCTTCTGCAACTCAACGGTTTTTGTCATTCGAACTAGGCAAAGGTGATAGAAACCAGCTTGCGAATGTTTTTAAGATGAGTGTGAATATTCATGTTTTAATAATATTGATTGTGGTGTTTTTAGGTGAAACTGTTGGATTATGGTTTATCAACACTCAGTTGACAATTCCTGCAGAGCGAATATTAGTTGCAAACTGGGTGTATCATTGTGCGCTGTTTTCATTTTGCTGTACCATTCTCAGTGTTCCATATAATGCATTAATAATCGCAAATGAAAAAATGAGCGCTTTTGCATACATTAGCATTATTGATGTCACATTAAAGTTAATAGTTGTTTTTTTGTTGCCAAAATTGGCAGGGGATCCATTGGCATATTATGCGCAATTACTTGCTTTAGTTAGTCTTATAATTACTCTTAGCTATTATATCTATGCGAAAAAGCGTATTGCTGAGTCATGTTATAGTTTGTATTGGGACTCGTTTTTATTTAAAACACTCTTTAGCTATACTGGTTGGAACTTGTTTGGGAATTTGGCTTCAGTGATTACCAATCAAGGTGTGAATATTCTTTTAAATATATTTTTTGGCGCAACAGTTAATGCTGCTCGAGCCATTGCATATCAAGTAAATAGTGCTGTAATGGGCTTCGTTAGTAGTTTGCAAATGGCTATAAATCCTCAGATAATAAAGTCTTATGCAAATGAAAACTATCAATACATGCTGCAGCTTGTTTTTTCTGGAGCAAGATATTCTTTCTTTCTATTATATATCCTTGCAGTACCCTTTCTTTTGAAGACAGAATCGGTGTTAGGCTTATGGTTGGGCACTGTCCCAAAGTATGCATCAGAATTTTGTCGATTAGTTGTAATTGATTCATTGATAATATCGATATCAGGAACATTAATGACGGCTTTCCAAGCAACAGGAAATATCAGAAGGTATCAGGTTGTTGTAGGGCTTGTTATTATGTGTAACTTGCCATGCTCATATATTTTATTGAGGAATGGATTTGATGCTAACGTAACAATGCTTGTAAGCATATTTATTTCTCTTGTTGCCTTCTTATTTCGGGTCATTTTGTTATCGAAAATTTTTCCTGAGATAGCATACAATACATATAACTTGATATGTCGTGTTGGGCTTGTTTTCCTTCCCTCGATTTTTTTGCTATATAAAGTCCCTATTTTAGATAACTCTCTTTTTTGGGACTTGGTTTACTCCTGTACAATATATTGGCTCGTGATAGTCATTTGTATATTGGTATTTGGCATTGATCGAAAAGAACAACAGTTTTTAAGTTATAGGCTAAATAGATTCTATCAAGTTGGGCGTAAAGATGAATAGTAGTGCGATGATTCAAGCTGTTGTTGAAAATGATATGTGTATTGGCTGTGGTGCGTGTGCAGCAAAGTCTAAGAATAATGCAATAAAAATGAGAATTAATGATTATGGTTTTTATGTGGCAGATGTCAAAGAAGATGTTTTTGATGATAGTATAAAAGTTTGCCCGTTCAATCCCAATCCTGATGAACAAGTACGAACAGAGAATGAGATTGCTGCCTTATTTTTAATTGAGGCTGATAATAATAATAGGAAAATTGGTAGATACATAAATACCTATGCCGGTCATTCAGTTGAACATCGGTTAACGTCATCTTCTGGTGGGATCGCTACTTACACGCTTTCTGAGTTGATGCGTCGTGGTGAAATACAGCATGTTATTTCAGTGAAAACAGCTTCAAGTGCTTCTACTCATTATGAGTATGTTATTAGTAGTTCAATTGAACAAGTAGGTCAAGCCGCAAAAACAAAATACTATCCAGTGACAATGGCTGAGGTCCTCAGGAAAATACAACATTTGGATGGTAAGGTTGCGATTGTTGGTGTTGCTTGTTTTATAAAAGCTATTAGATTAATGCAAGTGCAAGATCCTGAAATTAGAGATAAAGTGGCATTCTTGATTGGTATTATTTGTGGTGGTGTAAAGAGTACATTTTTTGCGGAATACCTAGCCAGTAAAACTGGTGTTTCTGCATCTGAATTTAGCCAGCCAGAGTTTCGGATCAAGGAGCATAGCAGCTCAGCCAGTGATTATTCTTATGGCTGCCTTGATGCTAAAAATGAGAAGCATACTGTAAAGATGCGCTCAGTTGGTGATATGTGGGGGACCTGACTCTTATACACAAGTAGCGCCCTGAACGGAACCATTCCCGTTTTCCAGGATCTGATCTTCCATGTGACCTCCTAACATGGTAACGATCATGATAACTTCTGCTCTT
>NZ_JAPCIZ010000151.1:0-3592 GCF_027707725.1 Aeromonas sp. QDB25
ACCGAGGCAAACCAATATGGAACAACACTATTCCCTTAACTGCCCCACAACGCGCTTTATCCGAGTGCGGGAGGTGATCAAGAAAACCGGCCTGAGCAAATCGAGCGTCTATGACTTGATGGCGCAAGGCCTTTTCCCGCAAACCGTGCGCCTAACTGGACGCTCAGTTGCATTTATCGAGGCTGAGATTGATGCCTGGATGGCAGAACGTATCGCTGCTCGCAAAGCGGCATAAGGGGGCAGCATGAGCAAAAAAGAAAAGGCCGCACCGCAGAACGGCACGACCAAGCTTGAGCATGGTCAGCATATCACCAAGGCCACCAAAGTACCCGCCTTGCTGGAGTTGGCCGCCGCCCACCTGCTGGAGAGCGGGATGAAGGGCACCAGTCAGTTGACGTTCTTCCCCCTGTATCACGACTTCAACTACCGCAACCGCATCGACGAGTTGCGCAACGACCATGATGTGATCATTCACAGCATGCCGTTTGACCACCGCAACAGCGCGGGCCGCACCACCCGCTTTGAGCGGTATTGGTTAGCCAACCGGGAGGAGGCCCGCAAGGTGGCCGAGCTGGTGAACCTCAAGCGCCGCCAGCGCAACGCCTTGCCGATGGAGCAGGAGCAGATTGCCCGTTACCTTGCCGCCTTCCCTGCCACCCCCGACGAGCTTCCGCCCGCCGCTTAACGGAGCCACCACCATGACTATTCAAAAAAGCAGATTCAGTTCTGAGGCCGCCCCGCATCCTGCTGGCAGCCAAGCGGTTAATTTAGCCGTTCAGGCTGGCGATATATCCGTTATCAAGTTTGAGGGGGTGAAGGTGCGCATTGTGAATGTTCACGGCGTGCCATGGTTTATTGCCAAGGATGTGTGTGACGCGCTGGAGCTGACCAATCCGAGTCAGGCGCTCAAGGCACTGGATGACGATGAAAAGGGGGTAACTTTAAGTTACACCCTTGGCGGTGCCCAGAAGATGCGAACCATCGCCGAATCCGGGTTCTACAAGCTGCTTGCCCGCAGCCGCAAAGCCACCACTCCCGGCACCCTCGCCCATCGCTTCTGCAACTGGGTATTCCGCGAGGTGATCCCCGCTATCCGCAAGACCGGCGCTTATGGCGTGCCGTTCGCCTGCCTGCATGACCATAGCCGTCGGCAAGCCCAGTACACCAAGGAGGCGAGTAAGCGCGGCCACGCCCTGCAATCCTGCCGGGGTGAGAAAGCCCGCCTGAAAGCCGAAGAGGCCGAGCTGTGGCGCACCTATCAACCTGAGTTGACGGGGGTGAGCGATGACCGGATATAAGAATGGGCTCACTGCCCAGGGCGGAGCTTTGCCCAAAATCAGCCAACCGCCCCAGCCATCCCTTGCCAAGTGGTTGCCGCTGACCTCGCAGTATATCGAGGGCAAGGCGGTTCAAACCGTCAACGCCCGCGAGCTTCACTCCTTCCTCAAGGTGGGCCGTGACTTCTCCAATTGGATTAAGGATCGCATTGCCGAGTACGGCTTTGTTGAAGGGGTGGACTATGTGGTTTTCACCAAATTTGGCGAAAACCCCCAGGGGGGCAGACCCCAGAAGGAATACGCCATCCGCCTCGACATGGGCAAAGAGCTGGCGATGGTGGAGCGCAACGACGAGGGCCGCCGCGCCCGCCGGTACTTCATCGACTGTGAGGCACTGCTGATCGCGGTCGCCCCCGAGCTGAACCAAGCGGCGCTAGATCGCTGGCACGGTGAACGGGAGGCGAGCAAGGATTACTGCAAGCTGATGAATGATGCCCTAGAGCGACACCGCGCAACCCTTGGCAAAGCCACGTTAGGCCACCACTACAGCAATGAGGCCAACCTGCTCAACCGGCTGGTGTTGGGGATGGAGGCGGCCAAGTGGGCAACCCTACACGGGGTCAGCGGGCCTATCCGCCAGCACATGAGCGCTTATCAACTGGCGCTGGTGGCCTACCTGGAGCGCAGCAATGCCACCTTGCTCGATGCCGGGATGGACTTTGCCGAGCGCAAAGCGCGGTTGGCCGCGATGCTGGCCGCCAAGATGAAGCGGGAGGGGCTGGTATGATGGATTCGATCCACCGCACAGCGTCAACATTCCGACACCAGCCAATTTTTGCAATTGGCTTGTACGAGGACGTCCGAAACGGTACGATTCTTCCTGCAACGGCCAAATCCGTTGCCGGGCGTGGAAACCCGGAATTGAACTCAGCGCCAACCCACGCGCTCGCGTGGTTTTTTGTTGGCACTCGATCCCCTTTGCTTGGGGCTCTGTTGGCCTATCTGGTCGGCGGGGTCTGCTGTGTAATGGTGGCTCGGGCGGGGCAGCTTTCGGGCTGGCCGGTTTCCTCTGGGTTCGCCGGTATTTCCACCCCCGCTCGGGCTACCGCCATGAGTGTGGAAACTCTGGTCGGTAGTGAATACCTATCGAACTCAGAGGCTGCCATCATGGCTACTATCCCTACCCCTGTCATATCCAAACGCTTCACCTTCCTGATCGCATCGAGCGCCTGCCGACTGGCAGACATGCGCCGCATCCGCACCATTTCCACCGTTGCTGACACCGAAGCCCAAGCCCGCGCTAACCTGCCTGGCCTGCCTCTGGTGTTCCTGTCTCGCACCCCGATTGGGAGGGCCGCCGTATGAACCCGACTAATCAATCCCGCATGAATGCGCTGCTTGAACAACTGGCCGACACCCTTGAACAAACAGATCTGTGCCCAGTGGAGCGTGCGCAATACAGCGCTTTGCTTGATGCCCTGCGCATTGAGGCGGGGATCTGCCAGGAGGTGGCGGCATGACCTACTTCGCATGGGCAAGCAGTACCGAACAGCCCACCTTTACAGGCCCAATTAACCCGCGAACCGGAAAGCGCTCACAGGCTGGCAGCCTGAGCGCCTTTGACTGGCGGCGTGATCGGGATCGCTTCATTGAGCAGACCAAGGGGGCAGCCGTTGCCGTCACTGCCAAGCAGGCCCGCGAACTGAAAGCCGGATTGGATGAACGGGCTTTCAATGAGCTGGTGGCTGTACTGACTGGGGGTGACCTATGAGCGAACGGCGGATAGATGCCCTGCGCCGCCGCATCTGGCGCGAGCTGTACCGGGTGCCGGTGCGGTTGGCAGTGTTGCGGGTGTTGTTTCAACGGCTGATGAAGGCCCAGCGGCCACACCATCACACTGCAACAGGGGGGTGTCATGACTGATATTAACGAGCTGGTCGAGCGGTTGTCGCTCGCCTATCTGCTGGCGCGTGGTAACACGTTCAACCATCTGGGGGTTCAACTGCCGTTGACTGCCGAACTGTTGGCGCTGGCGATTCAAAACAACATCGTGGGCGCTTGCTTGGAACGTGGTGGCGGCAAGCAGGGGCGAGAGGATGCCCTGCTGATGCTGCGCCACATGGTGGCCGGGGATGAGTTAACGCCACTGGGCCGCCTGATGCTGGACGAGATGAACACCCTCTTCTGTGCCGAGGTGCGGGAGATGATTGATAGGGGCGATGATCCCGGAATAGTGCTGGCACAGGAGCGTGAGCAACGACTGGGGGCGGCACAATGACAATGAGCATGACAACCAAGGGGGCCGCGAGCCCCCG
>NZ_JAPCIZ010000152.1:0-3563 GCF_027707725.1 Aeromonas sp. QDB25
CATGGTTCAAACACGCCAGGCATTCGAGCGAACACGCAGTGATGCCTAACCCTTCCATCGAGGGGGACGTCCAAGGGCTGGCGCCCTTGGCCGCCCCTCATGTCAAACGTTGAACGACAGCTTTCCCAAAAGCTCTACGGCTGCTCTGGGTCGACACCGGTAATCGGATCGTTGCCGCACTGAACAGCGCCCCGTTCCAGGTCGCCTCCATTTATGCGGCTGAACCGAGGGAGAGCAGCTTTACGCCGTCTGGCCGCAGTTCGCCCTTGGGCGACACGTGCCGGTAGAGCGTCTGCCGGGTAATCCCGAGTTCTTCGCAGAGATCGCCCACCTTGGTTTCCGGTTGCCCCATGCTGGCCATCGCCAGGCGTAGCTTGGCGGCGGTCATCTTGAAGGGGCGCCCCCCTTTCCTGCCGCGAGCGCGCGCCGAGATAAGTCCAGCGACTGTTCGCTCGGAAATCAACTCACGCTCGAACTCGGCCAGCGCGGCAAAAATACCGAACACAAGCTTGCCGGCGGCAGTCGTCGTGTCGACCGCCGCACCGTGACCGGTCAGGACCTTCAGGCCCACGCTACGCGCAGTTAGGTCGTGCACGGTGTTGATCAGGTGGCGCAGATCACGGCCAAGCCGATCGAGCTTCCACACGATCAGCGTGTCCCCTTCACGAAGCGCCTTCAGGCAAGCAGCCAACCCTGGGCGATCATCGCGCCTGCCCGAGGCCAGATCCTCGTAAAGGTGCGCAAGGCTCACACCAGCGGCGATGAGCGCATCGCGTTGCAAATTGGTGGACTGGGATCCGTCCGCCTTCGATACCCGCATGTAGCCGATCAGCACCTTTTCACCCGTCACGTATACGTTCGATTATGTGACAGTGTGCGCCGGAAAATTCTGGCCGTCAAAATTTGTCACTTAACCCGTCATTCTGTCTAAGACATGCAAAGGGTCCATCAGGCTCGTAATGTGACAGAAATTCCGGGGGGATGCCTTCCTTTGCAAAGGTGGCTCGCAACTGTTCCAGGGAAGCTGGGTCGCGCCGACCATAGGAAGCCAAGGCGAACAGCGAGCGCGCCGTCTCGGGGTTGTGCCGCGCTTCAATGATCGCCTCACTGATAGCTTGGACCGCCCGTTGCCAGTGATTGACGGGTTCGGGCTTCGGCGCTTTCGCCGGCAGACCACTGGTGAACCCGGTTTGGGGCTCGGACCAGAACAGCTTTGCATGCTCGCCTGGCGGGCTTATATCCCTCACCTCAATCAAGCTGATTGCCGCTGCCGCTGCCTCCAGCATCTGCAACCGTACTGCCGGGTTCAGGGTTTCATACGGTCGCCACAGACTTTGCCCAGCACGCAGCGGATGCCCGCAGCCTTGCCAGACTTGGCGGAGATACCCCGCGTAGGTTCCGCACGCCGAAAGCGGGGTGTTCAGCTCATCGAGCAGCGTGCGTAGCAGCCGAAACCACAATCCAGCGTGGATGCGTCGGCGCGGCAGCTCCACGTGACCGGTTGTCAGTGCCTGCCAGGTACGCTGGTCCATCGCCGCAATCGCGTCGCTGGCGGTGCGCGGTTCGGCGTCGGCGTTCTCCCAGCCGAGAAACCGCCCTGGCACGCCCCAATAGGATTCCAGCCAGCAGCCATGCAGCGGGCAGCTCAGCATCAGGGGCAGCTTCCATGCAAGCAGTACGGCTTGGTTTGCCGGGTCGTTCAGACAGAGCGGACAGGCGCGATGTATCGGCTGGCTGGGCAGCCAGGCACGCCAGCTCGTGATGGATCGCGTCCTACGGCGGAGTTTCGGCAGCAGCACCGAGAGCTGGAACGCATAGGTTTCCAATGCATCTGGAATCTGATCATCAAGACTGTCCAGTAGCCAAGGCACCCAGCCGGCGAAACTCATGCAACGCAGCCGATCCGGCTCGATGCCGCTCCGCAGGGAGAGCATCTCCAGCAGCGCCAGTGGTGGCGCGGTGTCCAGGTCATCAACCTGACCGTGACCAAGATCGTGCTCCAGCAGCTCGGACACCTCCATGTGATAGCAAAGGGCCACGCGGTTGAGCCACGAAGACAAGGCTTCGCCTTCCCTGGGAGCCGGATGCAGTGGCCAGCGTGGCGCTGGCTTCACATCAGTTCCCGCTCGAATTGCCGCCGCCGCTCGCTGGGACCGGTGTAATCGGCCATGCTGAGCGTGCGATGGTTGATCGCTTCCTCGCAGCTCTCCACGGCGACGATGGCCGCTGCCATCAGCAAGTGCGCCAGTTCGCCTATGGTGCCCTCGCTGCGTGTGAGCAGGTAGCGGGCCATGTCCAGCGTGGCAATCGACGAGGGTCGCCGCAGAGGAAGCGAAGCGGCGAAGCTGGCCAGCAGTGAGCAGCAATCGTCGTTGGCCTCCCACAGCGGCAGCATCATCGGCTCGAAGCGGTTTTCCAACTGGTCATCCGAGCGGATGGCCAGATAGGCGTCGCGCGTGCCAACCCCGACCAGTGGGATGCGCAGTTCGTTGCCGAGGAAGCGCAGCAGATTGAGGAATTCCCGGCGGTTGACGCTGTTACCAGCCAGGACGTTGTGCAACTCGTCGATCACCAAAATGCGCACGCCGACCTTGCGCAGCAGTGCCAGCGCCAGTTGCTCCATTTCCGGCAGTCGTGGGCGCGGTCGCAATGGCGCACCCATCGCCGCGAGCAGCGCGACGTAGAAGCGGATCACAGACGGCTCGGACGGCATCTGCACGACCAGCACCGGGATGTGCTCCTGGTCGGCATCGGCGCTGGCCAGATGCGTGCGCCGGAACTTCTCGACGATCATCGACTTGCCGTTGTTGGTCGGGCCGACCAGCAGCAGGTTGGGCATGCGTTGCTTGTTTGGCCACGCATACAGGGTTTCCAGCCGGTTCAGCGCCTCGACCGCGCGGGGGTAGCCGATCCAGCGGTCGGCGCGAAGGCGTTGGATGCGCTCGTCCGCCGGCAGCCGGGCCAATCCCTGCGCCGCCGGCAGCAGGTGGGACAGCTCGATGATGGGATATTCTTCCACGGCTACCACTCCTCAATCTGGTCGAACGGTTTGGCGGGCGGCTGGTTGTCCGCCTGCTGGTCATCCATGTCAGCGTCCGGTGGTGGCGTGGCTTTGACAGGCGGTGCCGTTGCCTTGAGATGCTGGCGTCGATCTGCGTCGCGCCGCGCCTTGCGCGTGGTCTTCTGCGCGGTGGTCACGATTTTGCGCATCTGGTCGATCATGCGGAACAACGCCGACTCATCCACCTGTTCGCGCCCTTGCTGCCGCAATTTCATCAGCGCCTGCCGTTGTTCCCAGAGGGTGACAGCCGGGTGCGACAAGGTACGGTAGGGAATTTCCAGGTAGTGCTGTCCCTCCGGTTCCAGGACCCAGATACGGCTGATGTCGCGCGGATCGCGCCGGATCAGAAAGGACGGCCAGCGTTCACGCCGCGCAATCCACGGCTTGAGCGCATCGGCGTAGTAGTGGATGTGGTCGATGACAAAGCCGGTGCGGGTCAGCGTGCGCCGGAGGATCGGCAGAAAATCGACCAGGAACGAAGTAGCGCGTGTGACGACGGCCG
>NZ_JAPCIZ010000153.1:0-3557 GCF_027707725.1 Aeromonas sp. QDB25
CGGCGGTACATGACCTGGCCAAAGAGCCGATCTTCCACCACCACCTGGTTATCCGGCGAGAAGAAAACGTAGCGGTTAATCATCACCGCAAAGGTGATCAGCACGGTGAGCACGAAGAAGCACATCTCGACGGTGGCACTGGGAGCCGCCTTCGTCAGGATATAGTCCAGTGAGATCATCCAGATCAGGATAAGCCAAACGATCGCACTGACAATCACCATCGAGAAAAGCAAGGGTGACGCAGTGACGGTCCGGGTTCTCACCTCGATGGGGTTCAGAACAGGCCACTTCTGGTGCTGCTGGGGAGTGGGCTGTCCCTCATTGCTGTGCATAATTACAACTCCTTTCACAAATACCGATAACTAATGGTGGGCGTCATCGTTATCTATATCTAACGCCGTGGTAACACATTCGTGGATAAGACCGTTTACCCACCGCCGCAAACCAAAAGGGGGCTATGAGCCCCCTCTGTCCGTGACGGAAATTCGTGCTCACGCCTTCTGTGCCAAGGCAGCGATGGCAGCCTTCCAGGTTAGCTGAACCCGGTTCTTGCGGTAGAGCAGCAGGGTTCCGGCGAACACGATGAGCGACGCGGTCATCATGTTGAATTGTTGGTTGGACAACAGAAAACCGAAGCCGACCGCCAGCAGACCAAACAGCGAGAGGAGGAAAAACGCCTCCGGAGCACCACTGGAAGGATTAGAGACAGTTTTCTTGGAGGGAGCACTTTTCATATCAAACCCCTTTTTTACAGAAACGCATAAGATTATCGTTAAGCATCAGTCTTATATCAATATAAGATGAGCGGGCAAAATAGGCTAGACAAGGATCTCTGTCGCAAGTTACAACGATGCGTGTTGAGGATGGACCCTTGCCATTGACCAAAGGGGGGAAGACATGGAGATAGCGACACTACTGCTCGTCTCGACATTGGCGGCGCTTCCGCCGGTCGATCTCAATAGCGAACATCTGTGCGATCCGGTGACGTCTGAGGAGTCGCTGCCAGATGTGGCAGAACGGTTGAAGCTGGAGTGGTTGTCCAGGGCAGACACGGTAACGGGTCACACGGCGCTGGGAGAACACGACCAGGGCACAACCCTATCCATTGAGTCGGTGACTGAGACAGCGGTGACGACGGTGCAGCCACAGGCTGACGTCCGCTATTCCCAGTATTTCGACCTCGATAGCGAAAGGAAGTATCTATGCGTATCCGACTAGCGGCGATAACTGCGGGGCTATTGGTCTGCGCCAGCACGCAGGCCAGTAACTCTATGAGTGATGCGTGGAAGCTCTATGCGCCGATGATGGTGGCGGAAATCTATGCCATGTCATCACCAACGGATGACAACGTAACCGTGATGCAAGCCCGAGGTGACTACCTGCTGACAAACCTTGGGGTACAGCCCAACAAGCGCATCCAGAGCATGACCCAGGCTATCAGTGTGCTGGTGACGTCCGGCAAGATGGACGGGTCAATCAGCGACCTCAAAGACGTGGGACTGCTACCGGAGTTACTGCCTGACTTGCCCCAGGATCAGCCACTCACTGAGGTATTCAGCCATCCGTCCGCCTTCGCCAGCATCAAAGAGTGCATTCTGCAGGGTGAGTTCGGCCAGCAAGCTATGTGTCAGGCACTGGGGTTCTATCTGTCCGCACTGCGCTATGAACCGGCGCGACGCGAGGTGGCGGTCCTGAAGGATGAGTTTCTGAACACCACCGGGATCTACCCGACCATCATTGAGCTGTCACGTTATCTGGTGCGGCTACCTGACCAGCAAGTGGACGACAACTTAACCGTCGCAGCGTCGGATACGCTGACCAATGAGGAAGAGGGTAATCCCTTCAAAGACCCCAGCATCGACCTCATGATGGCCAAGCAGGCGCTGATCAATGCGGTGCTCGCAGCGAGGCAGATCACCCAGCTGTAGTCCGCCAAAGACAATGATGCTCTCCGGGGGAAAGATTCACCCTGGTAACGCGGTGGCCAGCTGGCCAGCACAACGCAGATGACATAGGGCCCCCATGGTGGAGGCCCTTTTTTATGGCCCCTCGATAAACTGCGTTATCGCAGCGTACCGAGGGGCCTTAATGGGGCGGGTTTATGGTGGGTTAGAAAGGTAACTCTGAAATGACAGAGGGATCAGGGGAAGACGATAATACCTAGCTGTTCCAGCAACTCTGGCTGCTGATATTCACTTATTTTTACCCCGTTTAGATTAACTCGTCGCGGATTCAACCCAGACAGATCACTATTTCGCAGATCGCACCCCTGCAGATTAAAGCTGGTCCATTCTATTTGTCCAAACTCTGAATCACTCAGATCAGATCCAGCCAAAGATGCTCTCTGCAAATTCGCTCCATTCCACCGGTTGCCACTGAGCTCGCATTTTTCCAGCAAGCAACCTTCGAAGTTGGCGTAATTAAAGTTGTTACCGGTCAAATAAGCGTCGCAGAAGTAACTTCTAAGGGTAATCTGGTTGACGAAGCTGGCACGGGAGAAATTAATCCCCATTGCCTGACAGTCACGCATTTCCAACCCCAAGCACTGGCTGTGACTCAAGTTCGCTAGGGTCAGATCACAGCGTAGGAAGCTCGCCTCACGCAGATTACATGCTTGCAGCTGACAACTGAGCTCCTGTTCCCGATCATAAAAACTACAGTCAACGAAGCGACACTCACTCAAATTCAACCGGGAAAAATCGCAACCAACGAAGCTGCAGCCACTAAACTGCTCGCCTTCTACCTCTTGCTGCTCGAAGCGCCGCCCCTCGAAACGCAAGCCATTGATCATTCTGATACTCCTCTGACGAAGACCGTCATGTGAATAAATTGTATTAACCTAAACTAAACTTCCTGAACTCAAGCTGTTTGCCTTGAATCACGAATTTGTATGTCCGTCACACCGACAAGATACATTCATTGAACTTTCATTCAAAAAAATCCTTCTGTACACGTTTCTTAGTCAGTTGCCGTTGCTCTGCCACCACCGCATAGGTCTGAGGCACCGATAGGCCATGCTTGCGGGCCAATTGGTCGATATTACGGCCATTGAACTCATCCCAGATCGCTCTGTCCCGCAGCGCGGCCTTGAGATGATCGCCGGTTGGGATGTAGTAGGCACGCCCCCCCATATAGTGAGCTTGCACCAATGCCAGCTTGCGGGCCTGGGCCAAGGCCTTATCCGCCGCCATCCCGCCGCGCCCAAGTTCACAGGCAAGCACATCGACCAGCTCGGCCAGTGCCTTGGGCCATTTGGCAGTCAGCTCGGCCGCCGGGATCTGATCCAACCGGTCCACCAACTGCCCCAAGGATTCATGGTCCTCGGCGAACAGGTCCAGATTCTCTTGGCTGCTATCCATGTTGCACCTCCGCCTGCATCTGCTCAAAGGCTGCCACAACAGCCTGATAGCCCACCACCCGACCGGTCTTTTCATTGATGGGGATAGTTTTAGGTTCTTCGCGGGATCTTGGGGAAGTGGAAGTTGACAGACAGGGTGCTGGTAAACTGGCTGTCTCCAAACACACCACCACCATCACCCTGCTGTCGCCGTGCATCA
>NZ_JAPCIZ010000154.1:0-3551 GCF_027707725.1 Aeromonas sp. QDB25
TAATGGTCATGGCTTCGTGCGTGGCGGTTTTGTTTGGCGATAAAATCAGATCACAATCGAAGCCATTTTTATATCTATTTCAATTGGTTGCTGCTAAAGATCCTGTACATGAAACCGCTCTAATAAGGTTCGATTTGGCGGTAAAATCTCTAGCCTGATAGCTCGAGAGATACAAACTGCCCCACCGCCCCGTTTAAAAGTTGGCAGTGTTGAGCAGTGTTGGATTTGGGGTCGTCAGTCAAAGAGACGACTCTGTGATGGATCGAACAGGCTGGGAGTCAGTGGCGGCGCTCGTTCTGGTGGCAGCTCACGCTGCTTGGCGGCATTCGCCTTGGCTGTTTTCTGTTTCAGATGCTTGAGAATCTGCTCAATGACCTTCGGATCTTCGATGCTGGCAATCACTTTGACGTGACCGCCGCAGTGTTCGCAGACTTCAATATCAATATTGAAGACTCGCTTGAGGCGTTGCATCCAGGTCATGGCGCGGTGGCGCTCTGCAGGACTCTTGTCACGCCAGTTAGTATCGAGACCTTCCGATTTGTCGGGCTTCTTGCCCCGCTTGGCGGGTGTTACTTGAACTCGGTGTTTGCTGTTCGGTGCAAAGACGCCGTGGAAGCGTGTGAGGTTGACTCGCGGCTTAGGTACCAACGCAGCGAGTTTGGCGATGAAGTCCAGCGGCTCGAAGATCACATGGGTGGTGCCATTGCGGTACGGAGTTTTGAGCTCGTAACGCACCTGCCCATTGGCGGTTAATGCCAGACGTTTTTCTGAAACCGCTGGCCGACTAATGTAGCGACACAAGCGCTCAAGCTTATCCCGCTGATGCGCTTCGGCCATCACACCGGCGTGTAGCGAGAAACCAGCATGGTTGGCTACTCGACTGCTTGAGTCGGCTTTATCCTCACGCCCTGGCAAGGTTTGCAGGGTGAAGACTTTGCGCCCTTGCTGGGGGCCGACGGCAATGCGATACGTAACCGAAGCACCATGTAATTGAGTCAGCGTATCGTCTTCGCCCTCTTCCAGTGTCAACCACGTATTCTCGGCATCACGCTCCAAAATCCCACGCTTTTCCATGCAGCGAGCGATGCGATGGCTGAGGGTGTGAGCGAGCGTATTCAGCTCATCGTAAGTGGGTGCCTTGACACGATGGAAGCGTTGCTTGCCATAGTCATCTTCGGCATAGACACCATCGAGAAACAGCATGTGGTAGTGGACATTGAGATTTAGCGCGGAGCCAAAGCGTTGGATAAGAGTCACTGAGCCAGTTTGTGCAGAGGCTTTGGTGTAACCGGCTTTTTTGATCAGATGAGTTGAGAGTGTACGATAGAGGGGGTGTAAGCCCAAACCGCCGAAAATTCCGCCACGCCAAATCTAGGGCTCAGAGAGTGCCCCCGCCGACGTGGATATCAGGGTCGGTGCTCTTGACCAAAGTCAGCAGAATGTAACACCGTCAGTTTATGCCTGCTTAAGGCCGGATTGCTGCCATTCGGTTTTCGTGGCCAACGGGCAGGACCCGACCGAGGCCGTGTGAAAACGAGTGAACTCTGATTGCGCTCTGTGGTCTATGCATAAGACATAGATGCGGAGGCTGGGGATGAAGCGATTCATTGAAGGCGAAAGTCGAAACCAGATCACCTTGATGCCAGCCTGCCTGGACGACTATATCGACACTGACAATCCCGTGCGCGTCATTGATTTGTTTGTCGACGAACTTGATCTGGTCGAACTGGGATTTGACGGTACGGTCGCTGCGGCGACGGGACGGCCGGGTTACCATCCCGCGCTGTTGCTGAAGATCTACATCTATGGTTACCTGAACCGAATTCAATCGAGCCGGCGCCTGGAGCGCGAAACGCAGCGCAATGTTGAATTGATGTGGCTCACGGGACATCTGTCTCCGGACTTCAAGACCATTGCCGACTTCCGTCACGACAACGGCAAAGGCATCCGTAACGTGTGCAAGCGGTTTGTGGCCCTCTGTCGCCAACTCAACCTGTTCAGCCAAGCGGTCGTGGCCATCGATGGCAGCAAATTCAAAGCCGTCAATAACCGGGACAAGAACTTCACGCCGCACAAACTCGAACAGCGGATGAAGCAGATTGATGAAAGCATCGAGCGCTATCTGAATGCCCTGGACACGGCCGACCGGACGCAACCGGCTGATCTTGAAGCGAGAACCGCGCACTTGCAAGAGAAGCTGGACAAGCTCAGGAAACAGATGCACTACCTGCGGGACATTGAGCAACAATTGAAACAGCAACCGGATCAGCAACTGTCACAAACCGACCCGGATGCTCGCTCGATGGCCACCAGTGGCCGCGGTACTGGCATGGTCGGCTACAACGTCCAAACCTCTGTCGAGATCCAGCATCACTTGATCGTCGCCCATGAAGTCACGAATCTAGGGTATGACCGAACGCAACTCGCCAAGATGGCCTTGCAATCACGCGAAGCGCTCGCGGTTGAGAACATCGAAGCCATCGCCGACCGGGGTTATTACAAGGGACCGGAAATATTGAAGTGTGTCGAGGCGGGAATCACGCCCTCGGTGCCAAAGACCATGACCAGCAACAACAAAGCCAAAGGGTTATACGACAAACGTGATTTCGTCTATGTCGCGCAGGACAACGAATATCTTTGTCCTGCAGGGAAGCAGCTGATCTATCGTCACTCCTCGCTGAAGGATGGGATGAGAATTGATGATTACTACGCTTCGTACTTAACCTGCCAGCAGTGTGCGCTGAAAGCACAGTGCACTACCGGCAAGGAACGGCGGGTAAAGCGATGGGAACATGAAGGCGTCCTTGACGCCATGCAGGATCGCCTGGACCGGAACCCAGGGAAGATGAAACAACGACGGTGTACCGTCGAGCATGTCTTCGGAACACTGAAGTTCTGGATGGGGTCGGCGCATTTCTTGATGAAAACCCTCAAACATGTGAGCACGGAAGTGAGCTTGCACGTGCTGGCCTACAACCTTCGGCGAGTCATCAACATTCTCGGTGTTGAGAAACTCATGAGATCGATACGGTTACTTGCCGTTTAAGGTCAGGTGGCCTTTTTTACGGCTCGATTTGACCGTACTCTAAGGCGATTAGGACCCTCAGTTTCGATCTCAGAAAGCTGTCGGCCTCGATTTGATCAACAACGGGTAAAACACGCGCTCAAGCGCGCGGCGAACGGTAACTCAATTGCGTTTCCACACGGCCTCGACCCAAAGGCGACATCCCAGAGAAATGGGAGCAGCCATTCGCCGCTCGGGAAAGCGGATCGAAAGCGGCCGCTCACGAGGCCAACTCCGGATTCATGAATGAACATGCGGTAGTGCAGCTCAGACTGTTGACCCCAAGAAACAACTGGGCAACATTTCCCTGGCGATACCAGAAACCTGTCAGTTGTTTCTGAGGAAGGGAGGGCGAGTCAATCCGTATAACGTTTTGGAGCCTGTAAATCCAATTGTGTAACCGCCCACGAATAAGTAACTTTTTCAAAAGGATACCTTCGTGGGTAAGCAAATGGACCAAGACACACTCAAAGCTCTGGCTGCTGAG
>NZ_JAPCIZ010000155.1:0-3458 GCF_027707725.1 Aeromonas sp. QDB25
ACTGCTGAATTCACTGTCGGCGAAGGTAAGTTGATGACTCATGATGAACCCTGTTCCATGGCTCCAGATGACAAACATGATCTCATATCAGGGACTTGTTCGCACCTTCCCTAACGAAATCACCGCCATTCCTGAATTACTGGCACTCCTCGATATAAAAGGCTGCCTGGTATCCATCGATGCCATGGGCTGCCAGACTGGAATAGCCTCAACCATAGTCAAGGGCGGTGGCGACTACTTGCTGGCGGTAAAAGGTAACCAGCCCACACTGCATAATGCAGTACGCGCAGCTCTGGCCGAGTCGACCAAGAAGCCGCTGAGTGAAGAAACGCTCAGTGTCGAGAAAGAGCACGGTCGCATCGATGGCCGCGAGTACCATGTGTTACCAGCCGGAGCACTATCAGAGCAATTTCCAGAGTGGAAATCGCTAAAGACTGTCGGTGTCGCAATATCCTATCGAATTGAAAATATGGAAAAATTTTCGATGGAGTATCGCTACTACATCAGCTCGGCTGAACTGACACCAGAGCAGTTTGCTTCAGCGGTACGAGGGCACTGGGCAATTGAAAATAGCCTGCACTGGGTTCTGGATGTCGTGATGAATGAGGATGCCTGCCAGATATATCGAGGTGATGCCCCTCAAATATTGGCCTGTGCACGACACATGGCGCAAAACATGCTGCGAGCCGAAACCAGCCGTAAGGCAAGCTTGCGGAAGAAGCAGCAATTTGCGGGCATGAGCAGCCCATATCTGGAAAAGGTATTGGATGCAGGGCTGGCTGAATTGAAGTCAATTTAACAATATGTTCACGCTCTCGCCCTGTTCTTGGGGGGCATGTTGACCAATTTAATTCCACTGCGATATGCCTCCTTTGCAACATTATTTTCCTCCATCACTTTCTCATGCAGCACCTTAAATAGTGACACGTCATTCTGCGTAAATTTCTTCTTTTGAGCATTACCAAGCAGCACCGGCACTTTCTCATTGCAACTCTCTACGCTGAATTTAAAACTCTGCGCATCATGCTGGCCATAACCATATTCATCGTTAGGGTCTATATCTACATGAGCGACCGCAGAAAAACTCATTGCGCATAGCATTGCCAGTGTTTTGAATTTCAAAATACACCCCTCTAGGTTTAAAGTGCCGCACAGTAACACATAGGCAGCACATAAACCGTGTCGAGCAGCACAACTCGCCACATTGAATGAGTACGGTTAGTTCGCATAAAAAAGCCCCCTAGCTACGGTGGGCGTAGCAGGGGGCCGTTTTGCCCTCTTTAGCAGTTGGGCCTCAGACATCGTTGCGCTCGGTTGGAGAGGAGAACAACGAAGCTCCCAGTTTGAACAGTGGGGGCTCTGTTGCTGACCACAGAGGCTGGCCAGCTCCTACAACATGACAGGGCTGCATACAGTGTCAAAGGACTTTCCTCTTAAGTGTGTTCCCCATCACACACCCTCCTCCCCCGCTACTGTCCGCCATGGACTGGGAGCCTCCCGAGGCCCAGTGCGCTAAGCCATGCGAGCTGTTATACTGTATGTAAACACAGTATTAAATCAGATGAGCAAGCGATGTCGTTTCCCAAACCAGGTACGGAGTTTCAAGAACAACCTATTGATCTCAATCAGGTCATAATCAGCCATCCTGCGTCGACGTTCTTCATGAGGGCAACCGGGATGGGCATGGAGAGCGATGGGATCCATGACAACGACCTCATCGTGATAGACCGCTCAGTGTCCGTGGAAGACGGTGACATCGTGGTAGCTGTCCATGAAGGTGAGTTCGTCATCAGGACGCTGCAGAAGCTCCCACGGCCAGCTCTGGTTTCCGCCGATCCGGCCACTCCGGCGATCCACCTGCATGACGAATCCGATCTCGTGATCTGGGGGGTCATTACCCACAGCATCCACAAAACCCTGAAACGACCATGAGCTACGTCTATGGTTTGGTAGACATCAATAATGCCTACTGCAGTTGCGAAACCCTATTTGACCCCAAACTGAAAGGACGGCCTCTGGTCGTTCTGAGCTCATCTCAAGGGTGCATTGTGGCTCGCTCGCCCGAAGCGAAGGCACTCGGCCTGAAGATGTCAACGCCCTACTTCCAGGTGAAGGACTTCTTCGAAGCAAATGGCGGCGTCTGGAGGCCAAGCAATTTCGCGTTGTACCTCGACCTCACCCAGCGGTTTGAAGACATCATCGCAGACATGGTGCCGCATTATAGTCGATATTCGATCGACGAGCGCTTCATTTGGCTCCCATCATGTGTCGGAGACACCATCGCATATGGCCAGCAGATACGCAATCGCATCGCCAAATTTATTGGTCTGGGGGTCGGGATCGGCTTCGGACCAACACGTACTCTTTCGAAGCTGGCCAATCTAAAAGCCAAGTCAACTCCAAGCACAGGCGGCGTCGTGGACCTGTCTGATACCGAGCAACGGCGCGAGTTCATGGCCATCACTCCGGTGAGCGAGGTGTGGGGGATCGGGCGTCAGCTGACGGCCAAGTTGGAGGCTCAGGGGATCATGACGGCTGCCGATCTCGCCGCGGCCGACCCGAAGACTCTGCAGCGGCGATATGGTGTGGTGGTCGAGCGAACCGCACAGGAGCTCAACGGCATCCCGTGCCTGGGCCTCGAAGACCAAATCCGGGCGAAACAGCAGATCATTGTCTCGCGCACCTTCGGTGAGCGGATTACCGATCGGGTCGCAATGAAACAGGCCATATCGAACTTCATGGAGCAGGCGGCGCAAAAGCTACGAGCAGAGAGACAGTGTGCTCGCCACATCAGCCTTCATATCGCCACCAGCCGCTTTGGCAACCAGCCTTACTACGCCAACCAGACCAGTACCCGGCTCGTGGTGCCGACCAACGACACCCGCGCTCTACTGGGCCTAATCAGCCCACTCCTAGACGGGATCTGGCAAGAGGGTCACCGCTACTCAAAGGCTGGTGTGATGCTGACGGATTTCTCGTCGGTCGAACACCAGCAGGGCGACCTGTTTGCCGCTGAACCACAAGATCCCCGTCGCGCCGCCCTGATGCAGGTGGTCGATAGCATTAACAGCAAGGGGCGCTTTGGAAAGCTGTTCTTCGGAGCCACCGGAGGGCTTAAGCATGACTGGGATGTAAAGCGAGAAAGCCTCAGCCCGCGTTACACCACCAACCTTGCCGATTTGCCCAAAGCCAGGACATGACGCCCTAAAATAGACTTGATTAATGTGTGGGTATTGTCATTATCAATATTGACAACACATTGCGTAGCTGCCCGCCATTTAGCGGGCATTTTCATGTTAGGAGCGACGGTCATGGAACGAGACAAGAAAGTGGCACTTGTCACACGGTTGCAGGGAGATGCGTATTCCGGTGAAGTTGAACAGTGATTCCGGAATCTGTGAACACCATTTCCGGAAAGTATGCGGACAGGGATTCTTCGAGCAGAAGCTGAGCTTTGA